>JBIIMV010000207.1:0-4022 GCA_044337805.1 Bacteroidia bacterium | reverse complement strand
GACATCATGGTATGATGATGTGCCTCATGGATTCCCAAACCACTGAGTAATTCTCCCGCCTCTGACTCCGCATTCCATCCGTTCATCTCTGCAAATTCGCTCTCTAACTCTGATGCCCTGATGCCGTCTGCATCGCTGAAATCCGCTTTTGCATACAACTCCTCTTTCTCTCTGTAAATGGCGTATAATTTCTTATTGCCTGTCATTACGGTGTGTAGCACGGTCCTGTCATCAAAAGCATTCTGATCCTGCCTCAAAACTGAAATCCTCTCTCCGGGGGTTACAATAACCTGTCCCTGCTGGGCTTCTATTTCTCCTGATAATATTTTGAGAAAGGTCGATTTTCCCGCACCATTTGCGCCGATAATGCCGTAACAATTTCCGGGTGTGAACTTGATGGATACCTTGTCGAATAAAACTCTCTTGCCGTATTGCAGGCTGATATTGGCGGTGGCAATCATGTTTTCAAAAAAAAGCCTGCAAATATAGGCCAAATACTGCCTGCTGCTGCTATAAAAATATGCTTAGAATTTTAACTGACTTTTTACGTCCGTTACTTCTCTTAATGCGTTGCCCAGCATCACAAACGCCAGAACCAATAGGCTGATGGCAATGCCCGGTATTAGCGCCAGCCACGGCTTGCCCAGCAATAAATACCCGTAATGTTCCCGCATCATTCCGCCCCAGCTCGCCATCGGCGGTTGTGCGCCAACTCCCAAAAAACTAAGCCCCGCTTCCAATAATATGGCAGTTGCAAAATTTGATGCCGAAATAACAATCAGTGTGCCGTAACATCCCGGCAACAAATGCCTGAAAATGATCCTCAAATCTGAAAATCCCATTACCCTGGCTGCTTCGATGTATTCCTTCTCCCTGAGGCTAAGTATCTGACCTCGTGTTACTCTGGCTACTTCAACCCACATGGTCAGGCCAACAGCAACAAAAACCTGGTAAAACCCTTTTCCAAGGGCAAGTGTTATCGCCATCACCATTAACAGGGTAGGAACGCTCCACACAACGTTCGTGAACCATTGTATCACTCTGTCTGTCTTACCGCCGTAATATCCCGCCATGCTACCCAGTGTTACTCCGGTGAGAAGTGATATGATCACGGCAATACATCCAACGGTTAGTGATATGAGTGTTCCTGACAATAACCGACTCAGATAATCTCTGCCGAATTTATCGGTCCCAAGTAAAAATGTTCTCTCGCTGCTGTGCCTGGTTAAGGCTTCTTCCGGACTTTTGTACTTGCTGCCGCTCATTGATTCAATCTCTGCTACTGTAAATGTTGCTGCCGGCTCTTTTTCGCTCTCCCCCGGAAAAAGTTTAATGGTTTCTCCATCTATTTCAGCTTTGTAATATGGAATGTGCACCCGGGGCAGGGTGGTCCCTCCAAACAGAATTTTTCCCATAAATCCTGTCTGGTCTTCTTTTTCTATACTAAAAATCTTTACCCGTACACCGGGCGAAAGGCCGGATAAGGAGACTTGCATGAGATTCGCATTCTCCGTCTGATCGGGTCTGATATTGGCCCCTGCCAGTGATATCAAACTTGCAATGCCTATGATAATACTTCCAAACATGCCCGCAGGATGTCTGAATATTCGCTTGATATTTTTTAGCACTGTCCTCATTTGGTCGGCCTGCCTTTCCAGCTTGTTTTGCCTGAAAATACCAGTATGGGTACCAATGAGGCAAACGCAGGATACAAATAACCCGCTATTAGCGTATTTACCATTCCTGCAGGTGCTCTGCCCAGATTCCCATTTCTGCTTGCTTTGAACATCACCACTAAATAAAGAAGCAAACTTGTGCCTGCAACCATGCGTTCGTAGGTGTTACCGAATATAATGTAGGAAGGAACCGCTGTGAGACAAATAATTCCGGAAAACAGACTCATTAATCCAAAAAATTTTGTTCTGCTCCTGCCGGTATATCTGAGCTTTCCTGCCCTTCTTGCGCGTTGCATGAAAAACAACCTCATGCTTTTGGGTCCCCGGGTTTCTGCCATTGCTTCTTTGCTGCTATCAAAAATAACGGAATTCCCTGAGGCTTCAAGTATGGCTAGATCGTCGCCACTGAAAATATGCAGATTCCCACCGAATGGCGAGGCCTCTTGAAACCATTGACGCCTGAAGGCCAGATTTGCTCCCGAACACAACATCGGAGCCCCGAGATTTATCGAACCTTCATACAAGGTGTTCATCATGGATTGCTCCACCGCTGATAATAACTCCCAGAAATTACTGCCGTCTGTGATCTCTGCAACCGGACCCGCTACAACTTCGCTATCCGCTCTGCTTATCATATTCTTCTTGTGAGAAATGCTGCCTTTCTGAAGTCTGATGTCAGCATCACACATCCATACCCACTCGGAACCTGAATGCCTGAGTCCTTCGAGAATGGCAGCCTTTTTAGGTGATATTCCCGGTGCTGCCTGTGTTGAAACTACCTTGACTTTTGAAGGATGCTGCACGCAAAACGCTTCGGCGATACCCAGGGTATCGTCTTCGCTTTGGTCATCTACGATAATCAGCCTCTCTATTTCATTGATCTCCTTACTGATCTGACTAAGTATTAACGGAAGGTTGCATGATTCGTTCCTTGCAATAATCAGGATGTCAAGACTTCTTAATTGCGAAATTGGATTCAGCCTGCCGGGCTTCGAATTAAGCCATACGATCCACTGAATAAGGATGCAATAAACCGGAAGCAGTACAATAATTAACATGGTAATTCCCATGCAAGTTTTTATCTGAATTTGCGAATCATAACCGCACAGCCCGCCAGCGCAGGAATTCCCACATTAATCGCCCAAACAAGTGTTAATGGGGCAATGAAGAAATGGTAATCAATGTTGCTTAAACCGGCAATCAGTAACATGCCGCTTCCTCTAACGCCAATTTCTGAAAGAAAATATGAGGGTAATAACGTGATAATGCTATAATAAAGTAATGCCAATACAAATGTCATGTCATGCGCTTCAAATCCATCACTAATGTGGAATACCATGCTGAGCTGAAGACTGTATATGATGACTCTTATTAATGAGAGCACAAGCACCATGCTCTGGGTCTTACTTCTGAACAGGCCTGCAACTTCTGAACGAATGCCCAGCCGGGTAAGCAACGGCTTTAAGTGAAAAGGAAACAGGAAGGCTGCAAGAAATACAAGACAAAAGGAAATAACACTGAAACGAAGCCACTCGTTGTCAAAAAAATGAAACAATGGAATGATGCCCAGCAGAAGGGATGATATGAAAATAGAAAATGAGGAGTTCAGGGAAAGAAAAAATAAGGCATTGCGTTTTTCCCCCGGCAGGAGTAATGCCCTCCCGGCTGTTTCTCCTATTCGGCCCGGCGTTACAGAGCCCAGAATAAATCCACCAAGTTGCGATTCAATTACCTTGCTCCAGGACAAATCATGAATGACCTCAGATGCCAGAATTTTCCACTTCAATAATTCTGCGCCTTGGTTCAGAACCACGAGCATGAGAAGAAGGCACAGGGTTGAAGCATGCTCAGCAGAGAAATATCCGGCAATGGCAGTCGCTCCTCCACGAAGGAAAAAGTGCCTGAAAACGAAATAAGCACAAACCAATATGATGGTGATGACAAGGCTACGATGTACCTTACTCCACCGCCCGGGAAAATTCAAATTCCCGCTTTGGATTTTATCGCTTAGTGACTTGATGATAGTTGAGTGATTCTTTCTTTTACCGCTTCCATTAACCACATGGGTGTTGAGGTGGCACCGCAAATGCCAACTTTGCCGGCACCTTCAAACCAAATTTTTTCTATCTCCTCTTTGCTGGATACAAAATGGGTTCGCGGGTTTACCTCTTTGCATACTTCATAAAGGATTTTCCCGTTTGAACTCTTCTGTCCACTGACGAAAATCACAACATCAAATTGTGGGGCAAAACTCCGAAGCTGGGGTTCTCGATTTGATACTTGTCTGCATAAAGTATCGTTGGCTTCAAATATGTCCCCGGGATCTGATCCGGCCTCCCTTAGTCT
>JBIIMV010000206.1:0-4061 GCA_044337805.1 Bacteroidia bacterium | reverse complement strand
AGCCAGGTATCCGAATAAGGCACCCAAAAAAAATCGAGGGAAAAAACCCAAAAACTGCATGTGAATGGCACTGAAAATAAAGGCAGCAATCCAAATGCCTGCATGCCCGTTGCCACTTGCCTTTATGAAGAGTTTTTGTATGGCCCCCCTGAAAAAAAGTTCTTCTCCGATGCCTGGTAAAATACCCACAACCATAATATTTACAATCAGTCCGAATACATCCGTATTTCCCAGAAAGGCTAAGGTGATGTCGGCTGCCCGCTTTTCAGCCTCCTGCATCCATTCGCTGACAGGAATTGAGGCGTTCCATGCCGCGAACCAGTTGATGAAAGGCTGACAGGATATCATAAGGAAAAAGGTCATAAGTAATTGAAAACCGGTTTTGTGACTGAGCTTCAGATTAAGCCATGTCAGGGGTTTTGCTGAAACCAGATAAGCCAATATCAAGGGAGGGATAACAAATAAGCCCAATGATTGAAAGACCTGCATGGCCTTAAGTATATTTATGGTTTCGGCATCCTGAAAATTGCTTACAGCGGAAGGTTGTCCGGCTATGTTCACACCAAAAACAAGCCAAACAAACAGAACAGATAGAAAAGAAAATATACTTATGCCACCCAGTGCCAGTCCGGTGAGTAGCAGAAGCTGTGATGAGGCTGATTTGCCTTCGGCCATTCCGGCAGCTTTCATTTGATTTATGCTAAATTTGCACGAATTTAGAATTTACCCTTGGTAAAAATCGGTTCTATTGAATTAGGTGAGTTTCCTCTGCTCCTTGCTCCCATGGAAGACGTGAGTGATCCTCCTTTTCGTATGGTGTGCAAAAAAAATGGTGCAGACCTTATGTTTTCTGAGTTTATCAGCTCTGAAGGACTAATCAGAAATGCTATTAAAAGCAGAAAAAAACTTGATATTTTTCCCGAAGAACGACCTGTTGGCATTCAGATTTTCGGGGGCGATGAAGAAGCAATGTCCCTTTCTGCTGAGATTGTCGAAACCACCGGACCTGACCTTCTCGACATTAATTATGGATGTCCGGTGAAAAAGGTGGTCTGCAAAGGTGCCGGAGCCGGTATCCTTAAAGACTTGCCAGGCATGATTAAGCTTACCTCGGCAGTTGTGAAGGCAACAAAGCTACCGGTTACGGTGAAGACCAGACTTGGGTGGGATGATAGCAGTATCAATATTATGCAGGTAGCTGAGGCTTTGCAGGATGTGGGGATTCAGGCCCTGACCATACATGGACGAACACGGGCTCAGATGTATAAAGGCTCCGCTAACTGGGAACTCATCTCCAGAGTAAAGGAAAACCCCAGAATTCAAATACCGATTTTTGGCAATGGTGATGTTGATTCGCCTGAAAAAGCCCTGGAGTATAGAAACCGATACGGTGTCGATGGAATCATGATTGGTCGTGGGGCCATCGGTCATCCCTGGATTTTTAAAGAAATAAAACATTTCTTCAAAACCGGTGAATTGCTGCCCTCTCCCGGTGTTTCAGAGCGTGTTGAGGTTTGTTCAATGCATCTGAACGAATCTGTGAGATGGAAGGGCGAGATAACCGGAATTCTTGAGATGCGTCGCCACTATGCCAATTATTTCAAGGGATTCGATCATTTTAAAGATTTCAGAATTCGGCTGCTTACGGCCGGAACATTGTCGGAGTTGATGATGATTCTCGAGGAAATCCGCTACCATTACCAAACCGCCGCTCCTGCGGCCTAAAAAATAAAAGAATGAAAATTGGGGTTATTGTTTTTCCGGGTTCAAATTGTGATGCCGACATGGCGCACGCCTGGGAGCAAATTTCTGGAAACAAAGTGGAGATGCTATGGCACAAAGATCACTCTCTGAGAGGAGTCGACCTTGTCGTGTTGCCCGGTGGGTTCTCTTACGGCGATTACCTGCGTAGCGGTGCCATTGCTCAATTCTCTCCGGTGATGCAGGAGGTGAAAAATTTTGCCGCAAAAGGAGGTCTTGTAATGGGTGTTTGCAACGGCTTTCAGATTCTCTGTGAGTCCGGCTTGTTACCGGGTGTTCTCATGCACAATGATTCCCACAAATTCATTTGCACCAATGTTTTTGTCAGGGCCGAACACCATCGTTCTCCCTTCACCCGCCATGTGCCTTCAGGCAAGGCTTTGAAAATTCCTATCGCTCATGGCGAGGGTAAGTTTTATCACAATCCATCTGAGTTGTCCGAAATGGAGCGCGCCGGGCAAATTCTTTTCCGCTACTGTGACGAGCAGGGAAATATCAGCAGGGAATCCAATCCCAATGGGGCCTTGAATAATATCGCCGGTATTTGTAACGCGGGCAACAATGTTTTTGGCATGATGCCTCATCCCGAAAGATGTACCTCTGAAATTTTGGGTAATACCGACGGTCAGTATATTTTCCGTTCGGTCCTCGATATGGTCAGTGCCTAACGCACCTCAGGCACTGCAGGCATCAACATCATTATGCCATTCATGTCTCTGAGTTTGGTTACCTGACGAATGTACGAATAGTCATCGCCAAGCTTCCATTTCAGATATATTTCCTCTCCCTCTCCTGACAGACTTTCCGTAAGGGCTTCGAGGGGATTTTTCTGTTTTGGCAGTTCAGTTGTGCGGTATTGCTTGAGTCCGGCAAATTTTGCTGCTGCTGCTACTGCATCGCTCAATCCTCCGAATTCATCAATGAGTTTGATATTTTTTGCATCAATACCACACCATACTCTTCCCTGGCCGATACTATCAACCTCGGCAAGGGTGAGTCCCCTTCCTTCAGAAACTCGCTTGATAAAGGTGGCATAAACAACCTCAACACCTTGCTGCATAATGCTTCTTTCTTCAGCCGTCAGAGGCCTGGCAATGCTCCCGATATTGGCAAGCCGACCTGTATTGACAGTGTCCATCGTGATGCCAAGCTTGTTGTTCAGCATGCCTTTGGCATTCAGCATCATTCCAAAAACTCCGATTGAGCCGGTAATGGTGAGTGGTGAGGCAAAGATTTTCTTTGCTCCTGCTGAAATATAATAACCTCCGGAGGCTGCAACATCGCCCATTGAAACTACCAGGGGTTTGGCCTTGGCCGCCAGTTTGGTTTCTCTCCAAATTACATCCGATGCAAGTGCGCTTCCTCCGGGGGAGTTCACACGTAAAACAATGGCTTTAACTTTTTCATCCTCCCTGGCCTCGCGAATGGCCCTGGCAAGGGTCTCACTGCCAATTTTATTGTCTCCGCCTTTTCCGCTTTCAATCTCACCGGAGGCAAAAATGACGGCAATTTTGGGATCAGAAACTTTTTCTATGTTGATTTTCGGCACTCTGCTGTACTGATTTAAGCTGATAAACTCCGGTTCTGCTTCATCTTTTCCGGCGCCTGATTTTTTAGCTAATTCTTTAAGCACCTCATCGCGATATTTCAACCCGTCAACCATACCTAGTTTGAGGGCATCATCTGCCTGTCTTATGGCTATGCGATCGGCCCAGATCTGAAGCGAGTCAGAATTGGTTTTTCTGCTTTCAGAGATTTTTTTCAGCAGATGATTCCACATTCCCATTACATACGTTCTTGTCTGTAGGCGGTTTTCTTCACTCATACGGTCCAGAATGAAGGGTTCAACGGCGCTTTTGAATTTCCCGTGTCTGATAATCTGTGGCTCAACTTCTAGTTTTTCCAAGGTGCCCTTGAAGAATGGTAGTTCGGCACTAAAACCTTTCCATTCCATATCGCCCATGGGGTTAAGGAAGATGTTGTTGGAAACGGAGGCCAGATAATAGGATTTCTGAGTATACATCTCGCTGTAGGAAACAATCCATTTGCCTTTATTCTTAAAAGAAATAAGGGCATTTCGAATTTCTTCTGTGCTTGCCATTCCGGCATTAAGTCCTTCGAGATCTAAAAAAATTCCTGATATGTGTTTGTCGCTACCGGCCTGATTGATTGCTTCAAGTATTTCGTTGAGGCCGTTTCGCTTGCCTGAATCAAAGTCTGAAAAGCTAAAGTTCTCGAAGGGGTTGTCGGAGCTGCGGTCCTGAATTTCCTGGTTTAGCTTCAGGTGTAGCACAGATTTT
>JBIIMV010000244.1:0-3623 GCA_044337805.1 Bacteroidia bacterium | reverse complement strand
TGCCGACTATCAGTACTTTCGGATTTACGATGCCATTCTTCAGGCCGATTATCAGGCGAATAAGGATGAAAGCCGGCCTGCATCTGCCCGGGATAGTATTCGCATGAAGAATTTTGGCGCTTCGGCAGCCTTTAAGAACTCGTTAAAATACCTCTACAAAAAGAAACTACTGACCGATGGTGCCGATTCGATGAGGTTTATGGCGCTGCATCGTTATCCCCCGCCTCAGGATTCAAATGAATCCATGAATGCTATCCGTTTAGTGAGCCCTTCCGTTTCATTGATTAAATGAAAAATTTATTTAATATAGATTCGTTTAGTGAAAGGCTTGCAGGACCATTTCAATTTCCTCTCACAAGAATTTATTTTCTGCGTGCTGTAGCACTTGTGCTTCTCCTCAACTATGGTTTATTCTGGGTGTGGCATGCCGACGATTACTGGGGAACAACCAGATTGCTTTTGCCCTATTACAATACCTCTTATCCGATTTTTTTTCCTTTCAATCTGCTTGAAGTTATCACGGCAGACTGGCTATGGAAAGGTTTTCTATTCTCCATTTTTCCTCTTTGCTGCCTGGCTTTTTTCAGACCGCTGAACTGGTATTTATGGGCAGCAATTTACTGGGTGCATGCAAATTTGTTTCACGGAACCGCCGCACTCCAGAATGCCGGATCGAATACCTTGCTGATGGCTATGCTCCTTTGCCTGCTGATGGTGCCTCTGCCTTTTTTTGCGAAATCCGGACCTTGGTTCTGGCTCCGAAATAGTCTCAGTCATCTGGGATTCGCCATGATTATTTTTCAGGTGCTGTTACTTTACCTGGTGGCCAGCATCGCTAAGCTGGGTGGTGTCAAATGGCTTGATGGATCGGCCTTTTACTATGTTCTGATGAATGATATCTATAGTCATCCATGGTTTCGTGCTGTTTTTTCTCAGAATGACTTTGTGGTTCGTTTTGTTAGCTGGTTCACACTGGTCTTTCAGTTTCTTTTTCCTGTCCTTGTCTGGTTCAGAAAAACCAAACTCGCCTTCCTCTTTATGGGTGTGGTATTTCACCTCATGATTATTATGGTCATGGGAATCGAAGATTTTGGTTTGATAATGTTGGTCTTGTATATTCCTTTTCTCGGCGAATCAAGGCTTCTGGCTCTCAATAATCGAATCAGAAAATCAAGAATTTTTCGCCACACCCTCTCTGACTGACGCTGCCTTTTTTCCTTTTAAAGATATTCAAGCTGCACCGGGGTATTTATTTATCGGTGATTTTGTTTCAGGTTGGTCAACCTTTCTTTTAGCACGATGAGTTAGGTTTTAAAGTAAATTCTTCCTATGGTTTATGGCTATTTTTTAAAAGTTCAGCTCATGCATTCAACCTTCGCGGTATGGTTGTAAGCTCATTCTGTGCTGTTTTTTATGGTGTACTTGAGCTGATTCAATCTAAGGTTTACCAAATTGAGCCTCGTAAAGCCTATTTATCTGTCATTTTTCGGAACAGACATTGGAAATGCTACTTTTGGCGTTAAAAGTAGCCGAATATATGGAGCCCCTTTCAACCTGGCTTGATGTCTCTGCTGATTCTGATTTCAGCATTCATAACATTCCCTTTGGTATCTGCAGCCTGCATGGCTCCTCACCAAGGGTTTGCACCCGCATTGGAAATTATGTTATCGACTTATCGGTGCTTCACCGAATGGGTTATTTGCCCACCGCTGAATGGCCTGAGGTGGTTTTTGAGAACAATCGTCTGAACGAGTTTATCAGCATGGGAAAGCAACAAACCTCTGCTCTTAGAAAGGCGCTGCAGGATCTCTTTTCCGGTAAAAATCCAGCACTCATGAATCACAAGGAACATCAGGCTACTGCCATTCATACTCTGGCCGATGTCAGGATGCTCATGCCGGTACATATCCCAAACTATACTGATTTCTATAGTTCAAAAGAACATGCTACGAATGTGGGCATGATGTTTCGCGACCCGGCAAATGCCTTGTTGCCAAACTGGCTTCATCTGCCTGTAGGATACCATGGCAGGGCATCTTCTATAACGGTTTCCGGAACGCCATTTCACCGGCCTCATGGTCAGGTAAAGCCTCCTGATGTCGAAATGCCGTTTTTCTCTGCAAGCCGTCAACTGGACTTTGAACTTGAAATGGCTTTCATTATCGGAAAACCCACCGGCCATGGTCAGATAATTTCCACTGAAGAGGCAGAAGAATACATTTTCGGGATGGTGATTTTCAATGACTGGTCAGCACGTGATATCCAAGCATGGGAGTATGTGCCACTCGGTCCTTTTCTCGGAAAGAATTTCAACAGCACCATCTCTCCCTGGGTTGTTACGCTTGAAGCCCTGGAGCCTTTCCGTAAGAAAGGTCCTGCTCAAAATCCACCTGTTTTACCTTACCTGCAAGGCAAGGAAGACTCAACATTTGATATTGAACTTCAGGTTGATTTAATCGCTTCAGGAGGTGTGAGCAAAACTTTATGCAACAGTAATTTTTCTTTTCTTTATTGGTCAATGGCTCAGCAGCTTGCTCATCACACTGTTAACGGTTGTAACGTTCAAACGGGAGATGTTTATGCCAGTGGTACCATAAGCGGCTCTGATCCCGCTTCATTCGGTTCAATGCTGGAGCTAACCTGGCGCGGCACTAAACCTGTTCTGATGCCTGATGGTACAAACAGAAAATTTGTTGAAGATGGTGATACCATTGTCATGAAGGCATGGTCATCAAAAGAGGGTATTCGTGTCGGCTTCGGTAGCTGTGAATCGAAAGTATTACCTGCAATTGAATTGAAATGAAAAAACTGATTGAATGTGTGCCTAACTTTTCAGAAGGCCGCGACCTGAATATCATCAGACAAATAACAGACGCCATAAGCTCTGTTGAGGCCGTAAAGGTTCTCAATGTTGACCCCGGTAAGGCTACCAACCGAACAGTGGTAACCCTCGTTGGTGAACCTGATGCGGTTGTTGAAGCCTCCTTTCGGGGAATCCGGAAGGCGGCTCAGCTTATCGACATGAGCAAGCATAAAGGGGAGCACCCTCGTATGGGCGCCACTGATGTATGTCCGTTTATTCCTATTTCAGGTATCTCCATGGAAGAGACTGCCGCCTACGCCGTGAAGCTTGCCGAGAGGGTGGGGAAGGAGCTTGATATTCCTGTTTATCTTTATGAAGAGGCTCAGCCCGATAAAAGTCGTAGCAATTTATCGGTGATTCGTGAAGGGGAATACGAGGGTTTCTTTCGTAAGATTTCCCTCCCTCAGTGGAAACCAGATTTTGGTCCTGCTGTTTTTTCTGCCTCTTCCGGCGCAACCGTTATTGGCGCAAGAGATTTTCTGGTTGCCTATAATGTGAATCTCAACACCACCTCGGTGCGAAGAGCCAATAGCATTGCATTTGATGTCCGCGAGGCAGGAAGGGTGAAACGTGAGGGTGATTCCGTAACAGGAAAGATTGTCACGGATGCACAGGGCAAGCCGGTAAGCATTCCCGGTAGTCTTAAGTGTGTTAAAGCTATCGGTTGGTTCATTGAAGAATATGGCATCGCACAAATTAGCATGAACCTTACCAATATTCGGGTTACTCCCGTGCATATTGCTTTCGATGAGGTGTGTAA
>JBIIMV010000205.1:0-4062 GCA_044337805.1 Bacteroidia bacterium | reverse complement strand
CTTTCCTTGCCTGATCATCTCTGCCAGGGACTTGCCGAGCTCGGCGGTAGACATGGCGCCAGCAAGGGTAACCATCATTTTTCCACCCTCAGTAAGGTGTTGTTCGTATCCTTTGGCAGCATCAACCAGAGCGGCTGCATTGAAATGAAGGAAGTGTTCCTGAATGAAGTGTGAAACGGGACCTTTTTGCATGATTTCAGGTTTTTTAGGGCCGCAAAGGTAGGTTTTTACACTCACCGGCAGGATGTTTTACGGACCTAATCCCGACCCGATTTAACATTGACTTAAAAGAACCCCGTTATTCATTGCAGCCTAAATGCCTATATTTGCCGCAATTTTTCCATCATGAGAAGTCTTTTACTCCTACTCTGCCTGCCACTTTTGTCAATGGCACAAAACGATTGTTCCGAACTTTTTATTTCTGAATACGTTGAGGGCACCAATAACAACAAAGCACTGGAGATTTATAATCCTTCGCTGAACGCTGTTAGTCTTGCCAACTACAGAATTGTTCGATGGGACAATGGTTCGATAGCTGGAGCCACAAATCCTGAGGGCGAACTTCGTCTGCCCACAAATATCACGCTGGGTCCAAAATCGACTTACTCCATGGCACTGAACCTTACAGATCCGGCCGGAACCGGACAAAATCAGGCCATTGATACTGCATTGCAAAACAGAGTTGATACCCTCCTTTGTCCGGGCTGCGCCACAGGCACAGGGCTGCCCCGTGTTTTGTGCTTCAATGGAGACGACGCTCTGTCCCTTGAAAAAACAACCGATGGAGGAACCACCTGGACTAAGGTCGATATTTTCGCCTGCATCGGTGAACGCCCTTCCAACCAAAACGGACTCTTCAGCCCAACTGCCGGCTGGACCATCCTGCCCCCTTATTCCAGTATGCCCGCGAATTATGCAAACCCGGGAGCATATTTCCTGGAGTACTGGACACAGGACAAAACACTAAAGAGAAAATATGGCATCAAAAAAGGAATAACCGTTAATCCTGCTCCTGCATCATTTAATGCCTCAGTAGAATGGGATTCACTTCCGGCAAACACCTTTTCAGGATTAAGAAACCACGATTGTGAATGCAATCTTCTGGGATTAGAAACACAAGAGAAAATTCAGGCCGCCTTAGTATTCCCCAACCCTGCAAAATCCAATCTTTTTCTCTCAATAAATAATTTCACAGGTATCATTAGAATTTTAGACATGAGCGGAAGATTCATCTCAGAGCAGATATTCAATACCCCTGTTGATCAACCCTCTTTGAACATTGAGAAACTCACATCTGGTATCTACGCCTTGGAAATCATTGCCGGACAGAATAAAACTGTGACCGGAAGAACCTTAAAAAAGGTAATCATTGAGTGATTTTGTCAAGAGCAAACAGACTTTCTTCCCCCATTAACATGCAATTCAGGCTGCTTTTGCTCCTGTCACTGCTGGCTGTTTTTTCGCTCAAAGCGGGAGCACAGGGCATTCTCAAAGGGCGCATCATTGATCCGGTAACCCAAGAAGGTGTTATTGGAGCTAACGTTTTCGCCACCCCTCAAAAAGGAATCACCACAGATGTTGACGGAAACTTTTTGCTAAAACTGGATAATGGTGAATACAACGTAAAAATCACCAGTGTTAGTTTCGCTCCGATTGAGAAAAAAGTTATTATTAACAACAACACCGTGGTTTTGAATCTAACCATGGAACCCATTGTTTTGGGTGAAGTTCAGGTTGTTTCTGATATCGCCATCAGCCGTCAAACTCCGGTGGCATTCTCAAATATCCCTACCCAAAAAATACAGGAACAACTCGGCACTCAGGACTTGCCCATGATACTCAATTCCACGCCCGGAGTTTATGCTACGCAGCAAGGCGGAGGTGATGGAGATGCAAGAGTTAGTATCAGAGGATTTAACCAACAAAATGTATCTGTTTTAATTGATGGCATTCCCATGAATGACATGGTCAATGGCAGAGTTTACTGGAGTAACTGGTTCGGTCTCGACAATCTCACCAAAGGGGTTCAGGTTCAGCGTGGTCTTGGTGCCTCAAAACTTGCCATTCCTGCTATTGGCGGAACCATGAATATTCTCACTGCAGGTATTGAATCAAAACGACAGGTAATTCTTAAACAGGAAATCGGAAATAACTTTAATGCCAGAACAACACTAAGTATGACAAGTGGAAGACTCAATCATGGCTGGGGAATAACCGGCGCAGTGAGTTACCGCAGAAACGATGGTTGGGTTGATCAACTTTATTCACGGATGTTTTTTTATTTCCTGAAAATAGAAAAAACCCTTGGCAAACATCTGGTCAGCCTCTCCGGGTTCGGTGCTCCTCAAACATCAGGGCAGCGCGATTTTAGAACCCCCCTTGGCATTGCCACATACTCCAAGATGGAGGCTTTCAAGCTGGGAATTGATACCACGAGAGTCATTGAAAGAGGCAGAAGATATAACCCCAGCTGGGGATATCTGCGACGTACAAGGAATACTCCCGGAGGAGCACCTCAGGAAATTGTCAATACCAGTCTCAATCAATTTCACAAACCGGTTTTCTCCTTAAAAGATTTCTGGTCAGTAGGCGATAACTTTTATATTTCAAATATCATTTACGCATCTTATGGCAAGGGCGGTGGAACCCAGCCTCAGAATGACATCACCAGTCTTACACCCGGGCTTAACGGAGAGCAAAACATCCAGGCCACATATGACGCAAACGCCTACAGTTCCATCATTCAGCAACCAATTCCGGGACAGCGCATCGCCGCAAATTATTTAAGAAAAGAATACAACGACCATGATTGGTATGGACTGCTCAGCACATTCTCATGGAAAGCCAGCAACAAAATTGAAGTTTCAGGAGGCATCGACGGCAGGAGTTACCAGGGAAGAACCTACGACAGAATTCATGACCTTCTGGGTGCAGATTACATATTCTCTAACTCCAATAATAATGAAGGGACTAATGTCTATCAGAAGGAGAACGGACTTATCAATAAAAATATTCATCGGTTTGTAAGGTGGGGCGGAGCTTTCGGTTTAGTGGAGTATAAAGCAGGTTGGTGGAGTGCATTTCTGAACCTTAGCGGATCAATGAGTTCATACAAGCAGGTAAATTATTTTCTTCCTAAAACCTTACAGGTAGGTGACAGCGTAATTAACATAGGCTTTCAGGATTCTATCAGCTATCAGGGTAACATATATACCCAGGAAACTGCCGGGGTTGACTGGAACCAGTCAGACTGGAAAAATCTACATGGCTTCACTGCGAAAGGAGGTATGAATTTTAACATAACCGAAAAGCAAAATATCTTTTTCAATGCCGGCTTCCTGAGTCGTGCTCCACTTATGGCAAACGTATTCCGCGCCGACAATAAAGAATTCCGTGGCATCAAAAACGAAGAAATCACTTCAGGAGAATTAGGCTACTCGTTCCGCTCCCGAATTTTTACCATCAATTTCAATGGGTACTATACCCTTTGGAACAATCGCCCTACCCGCGCCAGCTTTACCCTGAATGGAGAAAACATCAGCGTAAATGCAGCAGGAATGCAAGCCATACACCGCGGACTTGAATTCGACTTTATATACAAACCTCTGAAGTTCATTTCCTTTGAAGGAATGGCTTCTATCGGTGACTGGCGTTGGAACTCAGTGGCAGTGGCCTCCATCATCGGTGATGATGGACAATTGGTACAGGAAATAAAATTCGATCCAAGAGGAGTGAAAGTTGGCGATGCAGCCCAGCACACCTATGCAGCATCTGTCAGGTTCGAGCCACTAAAATGGATTTATATCAAACCCCAATACAACTATTTCACCCACAATTACGCCAACTTCAGCCCGGAAGATTTACAGATAACCGTCAACTCTTCTAACTGGGGACCCAACGTTGGGAGACAATCCTGGAGAATGCCCGACTATGGATTTATGGATGTCAGCACCGGCATTTGGTTTGTTCGCCACAAAGTGCGTTATGATATCAGAGGCACGGTAATGAATGTGCTTGATGATTTCTATATCACCGATGCTCAGAACACTAAGAGTTCGAACG
>JBIIMV010000204.1:0-4087 GCA_044337805.1 Bacteroidia bacterium | reverse complement strand
CCGGGCGCAAATTATCCACAACTCATCTGATGCCCTGCTGGCGACTGCGGACATTTACGTCGGCGGTTCTCTTTTCCTTGATGATGTTGCTTTCCGCACTGCAACACCATTCATTGAAATTCTTCCTGCCGGAGGCGGTCCATTGACTGTTGACGTCGAAATCGCACCCGGAAACAGTTCTTCCAACGCCGATGCGGTGGCTTCTTTCCAGGTTACTTTCGTTGACGGAGAAACCTATGTGATTGTGGCTCATGGTATTTCTGCTACCTCTGCTCCAAGTTATAACCCCGCTCCTGCGCTATCGCTCGATATCTACACAGGACAGGAAACTGCAATAACCCCCGGAAACACAGAATTCCTGGTTGTACACGGTGCTACCGATGCTCCAATGGTCGACGTGGTGGCCCTCGGTGCCGGCACGCTGGTTGACGATATGGACTATCTCGGCTCTTCAGGTTCTTACATCTCAGTTCCTAATGCTGACTATCAGGTGCAGGTGAGAAATGCTGCCGGCAACCTTGTGGTAGCACAATACGCTGCTCCACTGGCCTCATTGGGTCTTGCAGATTCAGCTATCGTGGTCCTCGCCTCAGGTTTCCTTGATCCCTCTGTAAACAACAACGGCCCGGCATTCGGCCTTTGGGTAGCAAAACCAGAAGGTGGAAGCCTTATTCCGCTTCCTTCAGGAGCTATCACTACAGCACGTCTTCAAGCTATCCACAACTGCGCATCTCCTGCAGCCTCAGTTGTTGATGTATGGTTGAACAACACAAAAATCATCGACGATTTCGCTTTCAGAACTGCCAGTCCTTTTGTTGACGTTCCCGCTGGTTCAGATTTCGATATCAGCATCGCCCTGCCAACCAGTACAGATACCGTTGGCGCTCTGGCACGTTTCACCTACAACCTTCCTGCTAATGGCTCTTTTATCGCCATCGCTTCCGGAACTGTTGGAACAGGTTTTAATCCTGCCGAACCTTTTAACCTTGAAGTTTTCGCCGGAGCCAGAGAGGCTTCAACAACTGCCGGAAACAATGATGTTCTTGTTTTCCATGGCGTAACAGATGCTCCGGGCGTAAATGTCTATGTTCCTGCAACAGGCGATAACCTCGTCGATAGTCTCTACTACTCAGATTTCGATGGTTATGTTTCTCTGCCTGCTGACGACTATCAGATTCAGGTTCGCACAGTGGATGGCACCATTCAGGTTGCTGAATACAGCGCTCCACTTCTTACACTCGGCATCACAGACCAGGCTATAACCGTACTTGCTTCAGGCTTCCTCGATCCTAGCCAAAACGCTAACGGACCTGCCTTCGGTCTTTGGGCAACAACAGCTGCAGGTGGCCCTCTTTTGGAACTTCCTTCTTTACCATTGAGCACTGCAAGAGTACAGGTTATTCATAACTCTGCCGATTTAGCAGCTGCCAATGTTGACGTATGGGTAAATGATGAACTCGCGATCGATAACTTCGCGTTCCGCACTGCCTCTGAATTTGTTGACGTTCCCGCCGGAACCAGCTTCGATGTTGTAATCCAGCCTGCCAATAGCATTGATACAACAAACGCTCTTGCACGTTTCACCTATACCCTTCCGGGTGGTGAGAAATTCATCCTCGTTGCAAATGGTATTGTGAGCCCTTCCGGATACTCCCCTGCTACTCCTTTCGACATCGACGTGTACACAGGTGCACGCGAGATAGCTGAAATTTCCGGTAACACTGACGTGCTTGTATATCATGGCTCTACTGATGCTCCTCCGGTTGATGTTCGTGAAGCTACCGCAGGTTTGCTTGTTAATAACATCTCCTACTCTGAATTCAGCAACGGATACCTCGAGCTCCCAACTGCAGACTATACCGTTCAGGTTTTCGACAGCACCAGCACCACCAACATCGTCTCTTATCAGGCTCCTTTGGCAACATTGTCGCTCCAGGATGAAGCTCTGGTTGTTCTCGCTTCCGGATTCCTCGATCCTTCTGTTAACAGCAATGGTCCAGGTTTCGGTCTTTGGGTAGCTCTTACAGATGGTGGCAACCTCATTCCTCTGCCTTTGATTACAGGAATCCGCGATGTTGAAGCCGGCAACGGAATCAACCTCTACCCTGTTCCTGCCAACAACACCCTCAACATCGCCTACGGTGCTCAAAACAATGAAAGAGCTTCTTTCAGAATTTTCAGCCTCGATGGCAAAACCATGATGCAGGGAGACTGGTTCCCAAACAGCAATATTAATGTTCAAACTCTTGACATCTCCAACCTTGCTTCCGGTATGTATTCTATCGAAGTACTCTCCGGTGATTTCAGAAATGTATCACGCTTCGTGGTAAGTAAGTAATCCACAACACTACAAAAAAAGGCCGACTCGAAGAGTCGGCTTTTTTTTTGCTCTCCATTCTGACATTTACCATATCCCTCCCTCCTGTTAGGAAACATACCTGACAGATGTTTTTGAATAAATCCATTCATGATGGATTTATCTTTTATGCATGAACCTCTCAATAATAAAAACATACATCGCACATCGCAAGCTCTGATTATCCTTTGGGTATATATCCGTAAAAATTAACCTGAATGGCTCTGCCTGCTCTTGCCGATTTGTTTAACAATAAGGGCATCGTTTGTTCTTTTTTTCCTCCTTGCTGAAATTCTAACCTGTTTCTCATGGCTTATCATCTGCTTCACGGATGCAGGCAAAAACATAATATCCCCCTTACCTTCTTTATAATCCTTAACCACAGTATTCTGACTTCAATTTTTGATGGATAGCATTAATGCGCTAATAAAACATGATTCCCCGGCTTGCTCACTTCATTTTCTGTCCTTAGCGTAATTGAACGTGTTGGCCTTCAACTAACCCCAACAATCGTCTATTCTATAGGTACCGGCTTGTATTCATTCAATCCTCCCAAAATCTCTTATTGCCGTCACGAACACATCCCCTACCCGCGAATCCGTTAATTTTTCCAAATCCCTTTCCTTAATCAACCAACAAACTTAATTTCAAGGCGTGAAAAAAAACCTTGCATCAGGTAAAACACATTACCGAAGACTGCGCAATTCAATTGCAGCTGCAACAGCCATCATCACAGTGGGTCTCATGATTGGAGTTCTCGGCTACCACTTCACCGCTCAGCTTTCATGGATGGATGCCTTCCTTAATGCCTCTATGATTCTTACCGGCATGGGACCTGTTGACCGCATGCCAAACGATCTTGCAAAAGTTTTTTCCTCGCTCTATGCGATATTTGGTGGCGTGGTCTTCCTGTCTTCTATTGCACTAATCCTTACTCCTCTTATCCACCGTGTTTTTCACCGCTTCGAAATCGAAGATAAATAATGCCCTCCAATGAAATTCATCCTGCTTTTTTCTTCTCTGAGCCTTTTTTTCCTGAATCCGGTATTGAAGGCGCAGAATAGTGCTGCCAAAAAACCTGAAAACAGCTTCCCTGAAACCGATATCTGGATGGTTCAGGCTACCTTTCGTCCCGGTTCCTCTGCCTTCGGTGGAGTAAAAAATATTTCTGAAAGACCCGGCTATGACAATCAGCCCCATTTCGGTAAAGATGGAAATCTGTATTATGTCTCAATCCGTGAAGACCTGCAGGCTGATATCTTCAGATACGATATGCAAAAGAAATTTATAAGCAAATTTACAGTCTCTAAAACAAGCGAGTACTCTCCTAAATCAAGTCCTGACGGTCAGAACATCTCAACCGTTACTGTTGAAAAAGACAGTTCACAAAAAATTTACAGAACAGACCTCGCAACCGGACTGTTCTCTGAACCGATATCAAGATCAACTGACTCGGTAGGCTATTATACCTGGCTCAATGATTCTATGATTGCTTTCGCTAAAATTACAAAACCTATGTCGCTTTGGATGCTCAACACCAAAAACGGCGTTGAGAAATTTATTGCCGCAGATGTCGGAAGATCTCTTGCAGTCTCTGAAGGAGGTCTGCTCTACTTTACCCAAATGAGAGATGGCAAAAGATGGCTTGTTCGTCAGGAAAAAACAGGACAATTACAAGGTCTTATTGAGTTTCAGGATAATGCCTCTGAAGATTTCTGCTTTGCCCCAAAC
>JBIIMV010000203.1:0-4099 GCA_044337805.1 Bacteroidia bacterium | reverse complement strand
AACGTTCGAATCTTCAGACTTTTAAACTGCTAATCACATCGGTATCAATTGGCTTGCGGAACACAAACTTGTCTTCAAAAACATCAAGCACCAAACCTACTCCCTTGGGAACCGTGCCTGCCAAAATCTGCTTGCTGAGTTCGTTCATTACTTTCTTTTGTATAAGACGCTTGACGGGACGAGCTCCAAACTGAGGATCGTAGCCACTTTCACACAGCCATTTCAAGGCTTCTTCCGTTGTCTGAAGATGTATGTCGCTCTCCTCCAAAGTCTCAAACAGCTTTCTCAGTTGCAGCTTCACAATACTCTTCACCTCCTTCTTGCTCAATGGAGCAAACATGATGGTCTCATCAATACGATTCAAAAACTCAGGCCTGATGCTGCGCTTGAGCAAGTCAAACACTTCTATCCTGGTCTTATCCAATATCTCGTCGCGATTGGCTGCAGTGATGTTCTCGAAATTCTCCTGTATCAAATGCGAGCCCATGTTGCTGGTCATGATGATAATGGTGTTTTTAAAATTCACCACTCGTCCCTTATTGTCGGTCAGCCTGCCATCGTCAAGCACCTGAAGCAGGATATTAAACACATCTGGATGAGCTTTCTCTATCTCGTCAAGCAAAATCACGCTGTAAGGCTTTCTTCTGACGGCCTCGGTCAACTGCCCTCCTTCTTCATAACCTACATATCCCGGAGGCGCTCCCACCAACCTGCTCATGGCATGACGTTCCTGATATTCACTCATGTCGATCCTGGTCATGGACTGTTCATTATTGAAAAGGAACTCTGCCAGAGCCTTTGCCAACTCTGTCTTACCAACTCCTGTGGTACCGAGGAAGATGAAGGATCCAATCGGACGTTTAACATCCTGTAATCCTGCTCTGCTGCGGCGAACAGCATCGGCCAGGGCTTCTATCGCTTCATCCTGTCCGACCACGCGCTTGTGCAATTCTGTTTCAAGATGCAACAACTTCTCTTTCTCGCTCTGCAACATCCTCGCAACAGGTATGCCGGTCCACAAACCCACCACGCCTGCTATGTCTTCTGCATCGACTTCTTCTTTGATCATCTGTGAGCCGTCGCTCTGCATCTTATTCAGTTTTTCCTCATAATCCTTGAGTCTGCCTTCTGCTTCTTTGATGCGTCCGTAGCGTATCTCCGCAACTTTACCATAATCTCCGTTTCGTTCTGCCTGATCGGCTTCGAAACGCAAATGCTCCATCTCTTCTTTTACTTTTTGTATTCCTTCCACTACTTCTTTCTCCTGCTTCCATCGTGCCATCAGGTCGGTGCGCTTATCACTGAGGTCAGCAATATCGCGACCTAATTCTTCAAGTTTAGGTATGTCGTTCTCGCGCTTAATGGCCTCGCGCTCAATCTCAAGTTGTCTGATTTTACGTTCTACCTCGTCGAGCTCTTCCGGCATGCTGTTGATCTGCAACCTCAGTTTGGATGCCGCCTCATCAATCAGGTCAATGGCTTTGTCCGGAAGAAAACGATCGTTGATGTAGCGTTGCGACAACTCCACAGCGGCGATAATGGCCTCGTCTTTGATTCTTACTTTATGATGTGCCTCATATTTCTCTTTGATACCACGAAGAATGCTGATGGCATCTTCTGCTTCCGGCTCATCTACCATTACTTTCTGAAACCTTCTCTCCAGTGCCTTGTCTTTCTCAAAGTATTTCTGGAACTCATTCAATGTGGTGGCTCCGATGGCTCTTAACTCACCACGGGCGAGTGCAGGTTTAAGAATATTCGCTGCATCCATTGCTCCATCACCACCACCTGCTCCAACAAGGGTGTGAATCTCGTCAATGAACAATACAATTTCTCCGTCGGAAGAAATCACCTCTTTCACCACCGATTTCAGTCGCTCTTCAAACTCTCCTTTGTACTTCGCTCCTGCCACCAAAGCACCCATATCCAAGGAATAAATCTGTTTGCTCTTAAGGTTCTCGGGAACATCACCATTGAGTATACGGTGCGCAAGTCCTTCTGCAATGGCGGTCTTCCCTACTCCGGGCTCTCCTACAAGTATGGGATTGTTCTTCGTTCTGCGGCTGAGAATCTGCAACACCCTTCGTATCTCTTCATCGCGGCCAATCACCGGATCGAGCTTTCCCTTTCTTGCCTGTTCGTTCAGATGTATGGCATATTTGTTTAAGGCATTGTAAGTCTCTTCAGCACTTTGTGAAGTAACACGGTTTCCTTTGCGTAACTCAACAATGGCGGCTTTCAGATCTTTCTCATTCATTCCCGCATCGCGTAACATTTGTCCGCATGGGTCTTTTACGCTTAAAATAGCCAGTAACAAATGCTCAATGCTGATGTATTCGTCGTTGAATTCTTTAAGATACGTTGCTGCTTTTCCTACAACCTGATTGGAATTACCTGAGAGGTAAGGTTGACCACCGCTCACCTTTGGGTAAGATTCAATCATTTTATCCAATGCTTTCTCTACCATCATTCCGTTTACCTGCATCTTCTTAAACAGGAAAGGGCTTACGTTATCGTCGGTCTTCAGTATGCCTTTCATGAGATGGGCAGGTTCAATGCTCTGCTGGCTGTTCATGTTCGCCAACTGCACAGCTTCCTGCACCGATTCCTGTGCTTTTATGGTGAATTGATTGAGATTCATAATTCTTTTTGCTTTCTCTAAATCGCTCAAATGATATTCCAGTCAATGATATTCAGACAATATGTCCGAACACGTTCAAACGGACTGAAACATTGCCATGCCGAATGAATAGAATCGGAAATAATAGCAGTTAAAGCACACTTTTTGCCTTCACGAAACCCTCGCGAAAATACTTCTCGCAAAGGCAGCTCTCCATCACACCCCTGGAACGTGAGGTATGAATAAAGAAAGTTTTATCGCCTTCACTTCTGCTAACAATACCCACATGATTAATTTCGTTGCTGCTCTTGTTGAGTGAAAAAAACAGCAAATCACCGGGCAGCAGTTCGCGCTCTGAAACCTCTCTTCCTATTTTGCTCTGATCAACGGATCGCCGGGGCATCTGAATGCCTGCCTTACCGAAGCTTACCAGCACAAGGCCTGAGCAATCAATGCCGGTCTTACTTTCCCCGCCAAGCTTCCATGGTGTTCCGGTATAGCTGCGTGCTGTTTGCAAAATCACTTTGACCTTTTCATCGCGTTGAGATGATGATGGCTTAACCGATTTACCGGTATTGGCACCGCTGCGGCTGCTTCTGCAAGAAGGCAGGAGCCACAACAGCAGAATGGCGAAAATATAGGGCAAAAGCCTTTTCATCTTCTACAAAATTATTTCGAATAGGTGTTGATTTTTTGTTTCATGGCAGGGTTTATAAACGATGTTAGGTTAAAAAAAAGGGCTAATTCGTACGAATCGGCAGGATTTATAAAAGTCATGCCGTTGCGCTGCGCAAAAGCCCACCTTAAAACCGCGATAAACCTTAACTTCGCCGCCCTGATGAATCTTTATTATCTGGCTGCACTCAGTGCTTTTATCATCTGGGGCTTTTTTTCCCTGCTGCTAAAGCCTATGCAGATTTACCCCTCCACTGAAATTCTAATTTTCAGAATCTTCTTTGCCGGCAGCATCCTGGCCCTTGGCTTACTGCTGATGCCGGACTTCAGAAAAAGAAATATAAATAAATTTAATTTATTAGATAATAACAAAAAGCGAAAGACCATATTTGCCACCCTCGGCGGAGGGCTGCTTCTCACCGCCAACTGGTATTTTTTTATTTTCAGCATGAACCACATCGGCATACGCTGTGCCTCTTATGCTTATCTCGTTTGCCCTATCCTCACTACGGTGCTGGCCTTTTTTCTTTTACACGAAAAACTGAAATCCATCCAATGGCTGGCGGTAGGGCTAAGTGGCCTGAGCTGCCTTGCTCTGGCATACGGGCATTTTGAAGATCTCGCCTACAGTCTTGTAGTGGCGATCAGTTATGCCCTCTATCTGATTACACAACGTAACAATCAAGACCTCGACAAGCTTTTTATTCTCGCTGTTCAGTTGATTTTTTCTGCGTTAATTTTAATTCCCTTTTACCGTTGGTGGCAGGAGACGCCACCCTATGAAGCTGATTTCTATCTGAGGAT
>JBIIMV010000202.1:0-4100 GCA_044337805.1 Bacteroidia bacterium | reverse complement strand
CTTGTCATTTTCCCAATTTGATTTCAAAATTGGCTTCCCTTCCAGTGTGGCCAATTTTGCATTTTGCTTATCAGATGCCTCGTTATAAACAGAAGCATAATATTTCTTTACCTTGATCAACCATTCTCTAAGAGCAGGACCATCCGCAGCGCCAAGAACAGAAAAATCCTTACCGCCGGAAATTCCGCATTCTAAAGCCACTTCTTTTACTCCATTTCTGATTACTTGAAGATCTGAATCTGAGGCCTTACCTGATTCAAGCTTATTGAGCAGTTCTTCCATAGCAGAGTACCAGCCTGAGCGCCGGAAACGCGCGAACTGCATAACTTTCTGCAGTTCATATTCTGACTGATTGAAACGATTGCTCAGGTACTGCTCTGTCGCAAGGGCTTCAAAAGCCCATCGGGAAGCCATCACCTCACCGGAAAAAGGAACCTTCGCACGCCCGGCAAGAGCGGGTTGAAGGTCTTCGAATCGCACCAAAACACCACTCAGTAATAACTGAGGAATAATCAGAAATGGAATGAGGATATAAATAGTAACTGCCGATTTAAAGGAGGCGCTGATGTTGAGGCCCAGGAGGTTTGCAAAACAAGAAGTGCTGAACATTATCAGCCAGTATGCGAAATTCATGTCTTTGAGTCCGGTAAAAGGATTCGCCGCCATTACAAACAAAAAACTCTGAATGGCCGAAATAAAAAACAGGAGTGATATTTTGGCAAGCAGGTAGCTTCCTTTACTAAGATTCAAAAACGACTCCCTCTTTCTGATTTTCCGATCACGAAAAATCTCCTCAGCACTGATAATCATTCCAAGAAAAAGAGCCACCACCACACTCATGAACAAGAACGCAATGAGGTTTTTGTTATGAAAAAGAACATATGGTTTCCCGGGCAAGGCATACCTCGTCATAAAGGCAAGCAGTACGGCAAGCAGAGGGGCTTCCAGCAAGGTTACAAGCAGATACTGGCGATTAGCAATTTTGCTGCGAACATCTCTTTTCAGAAATACCATAAACTGACTGATAAAACCGGGTTTTCTGGTCTTCTTGTTTATGGGAATAGGGACTTCTGCAGTCTCTGTCTGACTATTTTGTGAATGACGCTCAAGGAAAGCCTGATGCCAATCGACCGGACGCATTTTCCGCTTTGGAGTCGGATTGCCATATTCATCTAGAACCCTGGTTTCAATGATGTTAAATACCTGCTCAGGATTCACATTTCCGCAAAGCAGGCATTCGCCTTCATCAGGATTAATATGGTGAACCAGATGTTTAAAATAGCTTACGGAATCAATCGGGTTACCATAATAAATAGGATATCCACCTCTGTCGAGGATCAGTAGCTTGTCGAATAGTTTAAAAATATCTGAGGACGGCTGATGAATAACAACAAAAACGATACGACCACGCAACGTGAGTTCCTTTAGTAAGTCCATGATATTCTCTGAATCACGGCTGCTCAGGCCTGAGGTTGGCTCATCAACAAACAAAACAAGTGGTTCCCGAATAAGCTCCAAGGCAATATTCAGTCTCTTTCTTTGACCTCCGCTTATGGTTTTATCAAGCGGTGTACCCACTTTCAGATGACTTACTTCAGTAAGGCCCAGATCGGCAAGTGTTGATTCGACCTTGGCTTTCACCTCCTCATCCGACAAATCGGCGAAACACAATTTTGTATTGTAGAAAAGATTATGAAAAACACTGAGGTCCTCCATCAGCAGATCATCCTGACTTACGAAACCTATGATGCCTTCGAGTTTATCTTTTTCACGATGCAGGTCAAAGCCATTAATGGATACACGACCATTCGTAGGACTTTCATTTCCGTTAAGGATATTCAGCAGCGTGGATTTACCTGCACCGCTGCCGCCCATGATGCCTATGAGTTTGCCGGAAGACTCCTCAAAATGGATTGGATGCAGACCCATAGCTCCGTCAGGGAAACGGTATTCGAGTCCATTAACCTTATAGCTTATCGGCGATTTTACCCTGTCATTCAGGAAGGCTGCCTGAACATCGCTGTAATAAACAGGCTGTATTCTCTGACCCCGAATAGAAGACCCGGGATTCATTACATGAATTCGGTTATCATTGAGCGATACACCGTTCAGAAAAATCTCGTTAGCGCCTGCATAGGTGAGGAGATACAACCCAACAGATGGAATCCGGAGAATACGAATTTCTCCCTGCAGGTCTTCTTCACAGAAATTGCGACTTAAAACAAGGCCGGTAAGAGGTTTGGATGTAATGCGCAAAATCTCAGGATCATCAGGAAATTGCTCACCCGTAACCATCGAGAGGATCTTATTGAAATCTTCTGCAGAGATATTGAAAGAAGAATATACAGTCTCCACAAAATCCATTTCCAGATCGGTTATTTTCCCCCCTGCCCACATGAACTCGAGCAATCGAACCAGTACCACCATTTTCTGTTTCTGTGCTAATTCAGCGTTAATCTGCTCACAGATCACAATCACTTTTACAGAAGAAACTGCTGTTCGCTTAATTTTCTTTACCCCTTCTTCGTTATGTTGAAACTTACTGAGGTATTCGTCAAAAATTTTAAGATACTCCTCGGCCAACTCTTTACCCAGCAGCTGACTGATGAAAAACCTCACTGTTTCACGACCATGCGTGGAACTTTCGTCGGCAGTTGCCAGAATGGCGAACAACTGGAGAAGGGCTCTGAGTATTTTATCGCTCATCTACAAAAAAATTGAGCTTTGAGAAAATCCCAAAGCTCATTTGTAAAAACATCGGATTGGATCATTTGATAACCTCTGCGCGCAGAGTGTTCAGTTTTTCTGAAAGAGAGGTTAGGAAGGCTGCATTGTCAAGATCGGCAATTTTCATTCCGGCATAATCTTTTTCAAGGTCTCTCATCCGGGAGATGAAGGGCATGAAGTCTTTTTGGTTTTCATATTCCTTGAGCAGAGAAACGAGACTGGCTAAATGCTTCTTCTGTTCAAAAATCTTATCGAACAAAATCTGGGTCTTTGGATTTCTTACCGTTGATTTGGCGATTTGCAAGGTGATATACTGGCTTTCCACCCAACTTCCTGTAAGAACCTGAGTTGCCGTAAGTGCACGCTCATTTGTACGCATGTAGGTATCCACTTCAAAATAAGCCTGATCAATGATAGCCCTGATACTGTCTTTATTTTCTGTATTGTTCTGCAGCCTTTTCCCGACAACATTATCAAACGTTTCTGCTAGATCCAGCGCTTTTGCCAGACTTCTTGTACCGGCGAGGTATTTCTGAACAGAAGAATATTCCTCGTGACTGGTGATATAGGCCAGATCGGTAGAGAGAACACCGAATGCGAAGGCCTTTTTCATGGAACTAAGGTATTTTTCTTCTGAACCGGGCGGGAGGAGCAGTTCCGATTTGTAGGAGGCTCCTATACCGGGAAGAATATCCACCATGGCCATCGGCGAGGGAATGTTGGCAACGAGGTAATGAAATTTAAAATCAATCATCTCGTCAACGCCTGTTGATGCTGCGGCAGTATCGGTGCTGACGGTTGTTGCAGAATCAGACTTTGTTTCAGCCGGCTGGTTTCCTCCCGAGCCACAACCGGTGATAAAGGAATAGATGACGAGGCCGAGAACTGGAATTTTGAAACTAAGTTTCATGAAATATCAGAGGTTAAATGATTTGAGGTTGAAAGGTATTTTGAGAAGGCTTGCGAAATCTGCACCTGCCTCCTGCATATCTCCATCGTCTTCGTTGTAGTGCCAGTTAACCGTGATGGAGGTTATTCCTGAAACGTGCATGCTATCGAGCTTTTTGAAGAGATCAGCAATACATTTGGCAGAGCTGGTATTGAAGTAATCGAGTTGAATTTCAAGCACAGTGTTAGCTTGAGGGTGTGACCGGTATTGTTCCAGCCAGGCATATACCGGCTCGTAAAACCCCTTGGAATTCTCAGGAATAGACTTTCCTCTCATTTCCAATATTCCCTTGTTGGGATCAAAACTGATGAAAGGGGTTTTCGGTGTTGATGCAATCTGAAGTGTTTCCATTGACATAGCAGGACAAAAATATGAAAGGAATTGAATTTAAGGTTTCGATTGTGAAGGTTTTGGCTTTTTTCCG
>JBIIMV010000201.1:0-4108 GCA_044337805.1 Bacteroidia bacterium | reverse complement strand
CGAGCGAATGCCACCTTGGCCGGCGGATGAGCACTACAGCACCTTTATTGGACAGATGTGTTTACGGGCAGGAGAAAAGGATACTATTCTGCGTTGGTTGGCAAATGTGCAGACGCGTGCATCAGATGCATCAGAAGACAGAATCAGGATACCGGAAACAGTAAGGTACTATCCGGAACCCGATACACTTATTTCATTTGGCCAACCCGTCAGATTAAAAGGAGATGGAATGGATAAGTTTTTTCTGGTTTCCGTGCCTTTCGATTTTTCAAAAGACACCATCATAAAATCCATAGCTTTTTTTCCGGGCAATTATTCCCTGGTGCATCACGTAAACGGGCATTTGGTACAATTTGATTCCATCGACAAAAATGTTCCACGTGGAACATTGGTTCTTCCAAATGACAGTTTAGATCCTGAGGCGGCCTATACCACATTAGGACTAAGGAATGCAGATGGCACCTTCCCTACCCTCACACAGAGTGCATTTAATTATTTACCCGGAGTAATGCCTTTATACTATCCGGAAGGTATTGGAGGATTTAAAACGAAAAAGCATATTTCCTTTCTTTTACGAGACATACATTATGGTCCTGCGGCACGTGACACCAGCGATATGAGCAGCATAGGCATCTATTATGCGAGAAAGACACCGGAGAGAATAACAAGAGAGATAC
Organism: Bacteroidia bacterium; assembly: GCA_044337805.1. Taxonomy (GTDB): domain Bacteria; phylum Bacteroidota; class Bacteroidia; order UBA4408; family UBA4408; genus JBEGML01. The sequence continues at coordinate 3,431 of JBIIMV010000201.1, read as the reverse complement.
AAATGGGCACTTTAGGAATTACCGACATAGAGCCGCCGCTTGTAATACCCGCCGGTACGATAAAGAAGTTCAGGACACGGTATCCCGTTACCCAAGACATCAGCGTACTAACTGTGAATCCCCACATGCACCGATTAGGTTGGTCGTTTAAAGCATACGCCTATAATGATAAGGGAGATACCATTCCGCTCATACACATACCCAGGTGGGATTTTAACTGGCAATATTTTTACACCTTTGTACATCCCGTTCATATTCCCGCCGGTTATGTGATACAGGCAGATGGTGAATACAACAACACCATCAACAATCCATTCAATCCCAATCACCCGCCAAAAGAGATTTCAGAGCGTGCAGGGAGCATGCGTACATCCGACGAAATGTTTCAGTTTATTCTCACCGTGATGGAATACCGGGAGGGAGATACAAAGATTGAGCTTAACCAGAATGTTCCACGTGGAACAAATTGAATATTACCATGAGAGAACACTATGATGTGATTGTAGCCGGGGCCGGACACGCAGGCTGTGAAGCAGCAGCAGCTGCCGCCCAGATGGGCAGTAAAGTCCTTCTGATTACCATGAACATGCAAACGATTGCGCAGATGAGTTGCAATCCGGCCATGGGCGGGGTTGCAAAAGGACAAATAGTGAGAGAGATTGATGCTTTGGGCGGTTACAGTGGAATAGTTTCCGACATTTCGGCGATACAATTCAGGATGTTAAACCGAAGCAAGGGACCAGCCATGTGGAGTCCACGCACGCAGAACGACCGGGCGCAATTTGCCGAGGAGTGGAGGATGATGCTGGAAGCAACTCCGAATGTGCATTTTATGCAAGACATGGTGGTTGGAATCCTTACCGAAGGAAACAGGGTCAGTGGTGTAATCACCTCCATGGGAAACCGTATTCATGCGAAAGCAGTTATCCTCACCAGCGGTACTTTTTTGAACGGGATCATTCATATCGGGGAAAAACAATTCGGAGGAGGAAGGACCGGAGAGAAGGCCGCAACCGGAATAACAGAGCAACTGGTGGCGATGGGATTTCGTGCCGGAAGAATGAAGACGGGGACCCCTCCCCGATTAGACGGGCGAAGCCTGGATTATTCACGGATGGAGCTGCAGGCAGGCGACGAAAACCCCGGAAAGTTTTCCTACACGGCGACTCCGGCCATTCAACAGCAGATACCCTGCCATATCACTTACACCAACGATCGGGTGCATGAGATTCTGCAGACAGGATTTGAACAATCGCCCATGTTTACCGGAAGAATACAGGGATTAGGTCCGCGGTATTGCCCTTCTATTGAGGATAAAATCGTGCGCTTTGCCGATAAAGAAAGACATCAGCTTTTTGTGGAGCCGGAAGGGCGCAGGACCGTAGAAATTTATGTAAACGGATTCAGCACATCACTGCCTGAAGACGTGCAGTATGCCGCATTGAAAGAGATTTCGGGATTTGAACATGTTCGCATGTTTCGTCCGGGCTATGCCATTGAATACGACTTCTTCCCTCCTACTCAGCTTCTCCATACCCTGGAGACACGCGAGATTTCTTGTTTGTACTTTGCCGGACAAATCAATGGCACGACAGGATATGAAGAAGCAGCCTGTCAGGGACTCATGGCAGGGATCAATGCACATTTAAAAACCCGGGAAAAAGAACCTTTTATTTTAGGCCGGAGCGAAGCCTACATCGGCGTACTCATCGACGACCTGGTGACCAAGGGTACCGATGAGCCTTACCGCATGTTTACCTCCAGGGCGGAGTACCGCATTTTACTCAGGCAGGACAATGCCGATTTGCGATTAACACCCCGAAGTTTTGAATTAGGACTTGCCGGGGAAGAGCGCATGCGGAAAGTGAAGGAAAAACAAAACAACTGTGAAGCCCTTGCTGCTTTGTTCCGCAGCGAAAGCATGGATCCATCAGAAACAAACCCCATTCTGGAAAAAGCCGGAAGCAGTTTGATTGTTCAAAAGGTGAAACTGGCCTCCCTGTTATCGAGGCCGAACATAGGCCTGTCTGATTTTGAAAACGGAAGCACAGAGCTTTCGCAAAAGCTCAGCCGTTTCAGTGAAGAGGAAAAAGAACAGGCAGAGATACAGCTCAAATACGAAGGATATATTGAGCGCGAAAAAGAGATGGCGGCCAAGCAGCAGCGACTAGAAAACATACGACTTCACGACGATCTGGATTTTCGACAACTCACCTCTCTCAGCGCAGAGGCCAGGGAAAAGCTATCTCATTTGCGGCCTGTAACACTGGGACAGGCTAGCCGAATATCAGGTGTTTCGCCTGCCGATATTTCCGTTTTATTGGTGTATCTTGGCCGCTGAAAACGGCCATCATGGAAACCCTAAAACACTGTCCTTTATGCCGGTCGGAGGGGCAGAGGCAACTCTTGTCTACCTGCGACTTTACCCTGAGCGGAGAACGTTTCGGGATTGCGGAGTGTACCTCCTGCGGTTTTGCTTTTACCAATCCACGTCCTGATTCCCACGAGCTGGGAAAGTACTATGAAGGGGAGGCATATATTTCCCATTCAGACACACAAAGAGGCCTTAAAAACCGACTTTATCATTTGGCAAGGGGATTTGCCCTAAAAAGAAAGATCGCCCAAATTAGCCGCCTTTGCGGCCCAAAAAAGGGAAAGCTGTTAGATGTTGGATGCGGAACCGGGTATTTCTTACAGGCCGCTGTTCTGGATGGTTGGGAAGGGGAGGGAATTGAGCCTGACAGCGGGGCGGCAGAACAGGCAGGCAGGCGATCGGGGTGCAGGGTGTATCCGGAGAGTCGTTTGGATCAGTTACCGGAAGGAAGCTTTGATTTGATTACACTCTGGCATGTGATGGAGCACGTTCCGGAACCCGGGCACCGTGCTGCGCAGCTGATGCGTTTGTTGAAGCCGGGCGGCATCCTTGTGGTTGCCGTTCCCAACAGGCAGTCGTTTGATGCGGAGCGCTATGGCGAATTCTGGGCAGCCTGGGATGTTCCGAGGCATCTCAACCATTTTCGTCCTGCCGATATGGACCGCCTGCTTCTCTCAGCGGGTTTCCGCAAAAAAGGCATGCGCGGAATGCCACTGGACGCCTTTTACATCAGCCTTCTGTCTGAGCAGTACCGGGGCAGCGGCCTTGCCGGTTACCTCAGGGCGTTTTTGAACGGACTGCGTTCAAACCTCAAGGCCAGGCGTTCTGCAGAGGGGCGCTGGTCGAGCATGGAGTATTATTTTCAAAAACCATAGAGCAAATGAGTAATTACAAACCACCCGTCATTGCGATACTTGGCGGGGGACAGTTGGGCCGTATGCTAATTCGGGAATTGATACCGTATGCCCCTGTTATTCTTGTTGCGGATCCGGATGCAGAGGCGCCATGCAAGGCGCTGGCCGATCGCTTTCTTTGTTGCAGCCTGTATGACGAAGAG
>JBIIMV010000200.1:0-4116 GCA_044337805.1 Bacteroidia bacterium | reverse complement strand
TGCGGGACACTTTTTTCTGTTTCCTTTTAGCTTTTGGATAGATGCCTTCCGGGGTTACGGGTGTTTGATGCATGTTTGTTTTCATCGTACTGGGTTTTTAAAGGAGGGTACCTGTTTTTGTATAGCCCGCAAAAATTTCTTTTTCGGTTTTTGGAAAGTTTCGTGTAGGTATGTATGCCCGATGTTCATGGAATGCTTTTGCCTCTGGAGGTTCAACTAAAAACCAAACATATCTGCCTGTAAATCAAAATAGATATAGCAATTAGAAATATCTTCTTTTTTAAACTCTTTGAAATCAAATTGCAGACTTCCGGAAATGATTTTGGCTGCTGTATCGAGTTTCTCGATGTTTAGGATAGGTGTACTAACAAAGGTTACACTATATATATCTATACGCCTATTGTGTTTAGGAGAATAAAACTTCAGAGAGGAAGAAAGTCTAACAAACCTATAGCCATCAGGACCTTTGCTGAAATAAAGCGAAAATCCACCACACTGTCTGAACTCCTCACTTATTTTATCAAAACAATAACTTGTATAAAGAGAATAGGATTTCGTGTTGAATTTTGCATTGTAATCAATATATGGCTTTCTGTCTTTGTCCTCACCTACAAAAATATCCCCTGTTTTTCGTGTCGGAATATCCCAGCACTGATCCCTCAACATATATCCCTTGCCGTCTATATTGAAATATAGCACATTGCTTCCGTCGTTTTTGTGTTTGGGTTCGCTTATTTCTTTCTTGCAGGATGATATGCTTGTCAGGATAAACATGAGCAATAAGCTGAATCTAAATCCATTCCTTCCGGTGATGGGCTGTTTGTATTTCATAGACCTTGGTTTTTCAGTAAAGGGTTTGAAGCAGAAAAACCCCGGATATTATTCCGGGGTTTTGGGGTCTTATTTTTTCAAAATACGGTAGGTGAATTCGGGTTTCCGTGGACAGGTCAGGGTATAAAGTCCCGATGCTAATTCATCCAGTCGTATTCGTTCTGTAGCTTTTCTCAGCGGGATTAACTTCACCCTGACTCCGATGGCATTATACACTTCCAGCATCTGATATTCTTCAGAGGATTGTTCTATGGTGATTTCACCTTCGGTAGGGTTGGGATAGATTTTGAGTCCCGGAGCGTTCATTTTTATCTCGGCCTGTGAAAAGTTCTCGTAGGTATGGGCGGCAGAGGCGAGTGTCTGATCAGAAGGACGGGAAACAAATTGAATGGATTGTGGAAGATCGTGTCTTTCTTCCCCGTGATCTGCGGCAAGCATCGATTTCGGACAATTGACATTGCCATAGATTTCTGCGATAAAAGTTCCGGCCACACCTCCCATTCCCGCATTACAATAAAAACCGGGCTCTAGCAAGATGCGTTCCCCCGATCTTAATGTGGTGAATGCATTGTTAAGTGCAACTGCAATTCCAACAGGGGTGTTAGGTTTATTGACATTTCTTCCTGCAGAAATGGTTTCCCTCGCAAGGTGAATACCGGGCGGAATATTTTCATTCTGGAACTTGAGGAATTTATCAGCAATTACTTCATCCAGCAGCCAATCTATATTTTCATTGGTGATTTCCACATGGGTCTGATTGCAGGATGGTGCATAAATCACGTCGAAATCACTGACCAGGTGATTAGGGTCTTCAAATTTGGCATTACCCTGAAACATGGATTGTAAATAGCTTGCATCTGCTGTTTTCATGGCATTGTCGAAAGATTTGAATGACATGGCACTCAGAGCAGGAATGAAGCAATTACGCTCAAATTTTACAACCATGTCTGAATCAATGGCTGAACAGAGTAGTGAACTGAAGAATGGATTGGTCGCAGCGTTTAGCCCAATGACAAAGTCACCCAAATCGTTTAAACTCTGCACCAGCGAGACATAATCATTTCTGTAGCTGCCCGCACATTTTTCAGCATTAAGGGTACGGCGTACCCTGACTGTTTGACTCATTAAATTGGGAAAAATAAGAGCCCCGCCGAAAGGGATACTGATGTTCGAACAGTTAAAGTTTCCGAAATCAAAGTCGAGAATTTTATCGTATGAATTCGACCACTCGCCCACAGGCGACATTTCTATTCCCAGAAAGCCGTTCACATTTATTCCAGGGTCCCCGCTATGGAAATTCGGGTTGACCTGAAAGCCCCCGTAACGTGAGCCATTGATGATGGAAATTTTTTTGGCATTGAAATTCCATTGAAACATCGGATCATTCAGCAGGTAGGTTCTTTCCTGACTGCATTGAGGTGTTGTATAGGTTATAGGACCAAACAGACTGGTTTCTAAAACCGAAGTCAGTAGCATTTGGCTGGCAGCAGGACTTGTGACACCATCATATTTTTCCTTGATGTCCTCACTGCCCATTGGAATCAAAGACGTTAAAAGACATTGCAGGGAGAAGGGGATATTGGCTCCACGCTGAGGGGAGTCGAAGGAGATGAATTTATCCACGAGATGGGGATTGCCATTTTGGTGCAGGTAGTTCAGCGCATACCGGCTTATCAGCCCTCCCATGCTTGCACCGCAGACAGTAATTTTTTCATTGCTGCCTGAGGCCTGAAGAGAATCCTCGAGTGTCTCGAGAACCTTTACCAGCGCCATGGCATTGTTCTGTATATACTGCGTTCCCTGACGGAAGTCAATAAATATGATGTCATAAGAAGCATCATAGAGTTTGTTCAATAAGTCAGGAAGCTTTTGTACCTGCAGCGGGTTTCCGGAAACCAAGCCTTCTGCATCGACACCGGTGCAAAAGGTTCCCCAGTTAAAAGTGGAGAAGCCCAGGTCAAGGTTTGGATCAAAATCCGGCTGATTAAAGATTTGAATTATTTGAGGATGGTTTAACAGACTGCCAGCTTGCTCAAAGTATCTAAAAGCACTATACTGTTGTTGAGGAAGTGTTGACTTGTCAAAAGAAAAGCCCTCCACGAAGACGAAAGGCTTTTTTATTCTTGTTGAGCTACAGGCCCTTTTGCAGAAAGCCGTAGCACGAACATCTTGTTGATAAAGATTATTTTGTAATGTTGGGTTTCTGTAGGCATAGAATGGAATCTGATAGGCTTGAATGATTTCCTCCCATAAGCAATCATAAGCCTGCATTCTTGTAGAACTGAAGGGACCGCTGAATGCCGATAGTCCTGAAATGACGAATACGAGTAAAGCAATTTTTGTTTTCATTGTGTTGGTTTTTAATGGATTTATAATTTGGTAAATGTGAAGGATGGGCTATAACTATTTCCATCTTATTTGATTATTCCAAGCCCCTTTAATTTAGAGTTTTGAATTTCGAATAAGTGCAACAATGATGGTTTCTAACTGAAGTAATCAATTTTTAAATCAAAATAGATATAGCAATTAGATACGTCCTCCTTGTTGGTTTCCTTGAAATCAAATTGAAGACTTCCGGAAATGATTTTGGCTTCTGTATCGAGCTTTTCGATATTTAATTTAGGAGGATTAATATAGATTACATTTTCGATGTTAATGAGCCTTTTGTGTTTATAAGAATAAAACATGAGTGCGGAATTTAAATTAACAAACCTATAGCCATCAGGACCTCTACTGAAAAAAAGGGAAAACCCACCACACTGTCTGAACTCCTCACTTATTTTATCAAAACAATAATTTGTGTGAAAGGCATAGGATTTGGTATTAAATTTTGCAATGTACCTAATATATGGCTTTTTGTCTCTATCCTCATCAACAAAAATATCCCCTGTCTTTCGTGTTGGCACATCCCAGCATTGATCTCTGAGCATATATCCCTTGCCATCAATATTGAAATAAAGCACATTGCTTCCGTCGTTTTTGTGTTTGGGTTCGCTTATTTCTTTCTTGCAGGAATTTGAGAGCAGAAAGATGGCACAGATGGCAAGGCTTATGGATACACGTATCTGTGTCCTTAGCATGCGGGATACTTTTTTCTGTTTCATCTCAGCTTTTGGATAGATGCCTTCTGTGGCTTCAGGTGTCTGATGCATGTTTGTTTTCATGGTACAGGGGTTTATAATGACGGTGCATGTTTTTGTATTGTTGGCAAAACAGCTCGGTATGCGCCATGGTCCCGAAAATAATTTCGCCGATGTCGTGTTGTTTAGCAGAGGCTTCCTCCCG
>JBIIMV010000199.1:0-4130 GCA_044337805.1 Bacteroidia bacterium | reverse complement strand
AGGAGTGGTTTGCTGTTCCTTCCAATCCGAACAGCCTGCTGCATCGCCCATGGACCCCGCTTACCTACATGTTCATCCATCACGACATTATCCATATTCTGGGTAACCTTATCATGTTGTACTTCGGGGGCAGGATATTCACCGAATTTCTGGGGCAAGCGCGCTTATTTCCTGTATATCTTTTAGGCGGCCTTTTCGGTGCCCTCCTGTTTTTTGTTGCTTTCAACGCTTTTCCCGCCTTTGACGGACTGAACGGTGGTGCCATTGCCCTGGGTGCCTCCGCTTCAGTGCTGGCTGTATTCTTCGCCATTGCCTCCTATCTGCCCAATTATGAGGTGAACCTTCTGCTGATAGGATTCATGAGATTGAAATGGGTGGCCATTATTCTGTTGGTTTTTGATTTAATTTCCATCAACCGAGGAAATCCGGGCGGGCACATTGCGCATATCGGCGGTGCCTTGTTCGGATATCTTTATGCCATGCAGTTGCGCCGCGGACGCGATTTGGGTGCTCCTTTGAACAGAGCATGGAAAGCCCTTCCAAAAGTATTTCGCAGGAAGCCTGAGCCACCGCACACAAAGGCCTTCAAGCAGGTTGTGATTGAATTCAACAAAAGCATGATGGATACTTCGAACAAGAAGCAGTATTACAACACCGTGCATCCACCTTCAGAGGCTCCTGCAAAGACAAAGCAAGAAATCATCGACGAGATTCTCGATAAAATCTCAAGGTCGGGATATGACAGTCTCACCCGAGAAGAGAAAGAGACCATTTTCCGCATCAGCCGCGAAGATTAAGCCTTCGACGTTCGATTTATTTACCAACAAGGGGTAACCTTTGCCTCAGGCTTGAGTAATATTGTGAACTCATAGAAGAGATGAAGCTACTCTTAAGGCTTGGTTTTCTGGTAAACATTGTGGCGGTAGCGGCACTTGTGGCATCTTATCTGGCCGCCTATGTTAGTCCGGCCTCTGCATGGCCCTTTGCCTTTTTCGGTCTAGCCTACCCTATACTGGCTCTGGTTAACCTCCTATTCACCGGCTTGTGGATGATCATGCTCAAAAAGCGTTTTATCTTCAGTGCCCTTGCCCTGTTGCTTGGATATGTATTTGCTGCAGGAACATGGCAACCTTCGGTGAACACTGCCGAAGCAATAGCGCATGAGGGCCAGATCAAGGTAATGTCATACAATGTCAGGTTATTCGATTTATATAACTGGAAAGGAGGAGGTGCCACAAGAGACAGTTTGCTTGCCTTTTTGAGCAGAGAGCAGCCTGATGTCTTAAACCTGCAGGAATATTATTCAAACGATGCCGGCTTTCATATCAACACCGACAGTATTAAACGCTGGCTGGGCTTACCCTATGTGCATACCTACTACACCTTTCACCGTAGAGGAATAGAGCATTGGGGCATGGCCACGTTCTCCCGATTTCCCATCACAGACATGGGCAGTGTACTGAAGATAAAGGGAGGGAATAATGCCTGTATTTATACCGACATCAGGGCCGGATTAGATACCATAAGAATATACAATATGCATCTTCAGTCGATTCACTTCAAGAAAGAAGATTACGACTTTGTGAACACTTTTGAACAGGAGGCCGATGAGCAGGCCAAATTACGCGGAGGCAGGCGGATATTGAGCAGAGTGAAGCAAGCCTTTATCAAACGTGCGAGCCAATGCGACAGCATTGCCATGCATCTTGATGCCTGTACCCTTCCCAAGGTTGTATGCGGAGACTTCAATGATGCCCCTGTAAGCTACACCTACCATCGTTTATCGAAAGACCTGCAGGATGCATTCCGGGAAAGCGGCTCGGGCTTTGGCACCACCTATAACGGACTTTTCCCGGCTTACAGGATTGATTACATCCTACACAGCAAAGACTTGTTTTCAGAAGATTTCCGTACCATCAGACAGCCTTGGTCAGACCATTTCCCGGTTGTTTGCAAAGTGAGGAAGAAGGAATAGAAAAAGAAGGAGGAAACTCCAATGTTATTTCTTTCTCAGTATCAAGAATTCTGAAGACACCCCTTCCTTCATAGAATCGGTGAGATAGGTATCAAGCAGATAAAGCGGAGGTCCGAGAAGATGTCCGAGAGGTTTTATGAGCCCAAGCGCATTTTCAAGCAGAAACCACCATGCCTTCAGGAGAGGATTTTTGCTATCGACAGGTGAATTGGTTACCACCATGAAAGGCTTTCTTACCACAACCTCAAATCCGGCCTCGTGGAGCCACTTCATCAGATGTGTGTAAGAATGAGAGACCTGATGTTGGGTTCTTACCGTACCTGCATGCACGAAATTGTCGGAGAAGAGGAATAGTCCGCCCGGCTTCAGGAGTGCAGCAATGTTATGCAGTGCCCTGCGGTAACGTTCATCATCAACAATATGGAAGAGAACATCCATACAGGAAACAGCATCAAAAGTACCGTTATGGGCCATGAACTCAGAAATGTCTCCACCAATATCGAGTTTATGGAATTTGTCTCCCGGGAATGTTTTTTTGAGATTGCTCACTGCTGTATCGGTAATATCGGCACCGGAGACAGAATGAGCATGAACCTTATGCCATAGCGCGATATAAAATCCGGTACCCGAACCAATATCGAGCACCCTCTCGGGAGAGCTTTGCAGACGAAGGCGCTTCCATTCTCTGAGGAAAACGGCATTTCTGACTTTGTAAGCCCATTTGTTAAAGGCGGGACCAAGCTTTGCGTAGCCTACCCCTTCCAAACCGGAGATAGAAGACAATCTCTTTTCCCAAAACTGATCGGCTTTAAACTGCGACATAGGGTGCCAAGATAATGAAAAGGCAAGCAGGATAATATTGGCTCCACAAAGAATCGTCCATGCACCATGTTAGCAAAAAAATCATAAACAAAAGGCCAAAAGAACATTATCGCCATTACAGCCCTAATTTCGCAACATTATTCCTGAGGAAAACCCATGGGTGAAATCAAGAAACAATCGCTCAGCAATGTACTGATCAGTTATGCCGGTCTGCTCATAGGTTTTATTAACGTGATGGTGCTACAGCCCTGGATGCTGAGTGCGGAAGAAATCGGCCTCACCCGCGTTCTTTACGCCATTGCGGTGCTTGGCGGAACCATCTTTCCCCTAGGCATGGGCGGCTCCGTGATCAAGTTTCTACCCTCATTCCGAAACCGTGAAAAAGGGCACCACGGATTCTTTGGCACCATCATACTTCTTACCCTACCCTTGTTTGTATTGCTCGTGCTCATCATGTTTTTTACAGGTCAATTATGGATGCCTGCCTATGCTGCGCGCGCTCCCCTGTTACAAACATACAGCCACTGGCTCTTCCCGATGATATTTGTGGTAGGCTATTCCAACCTCATCAGCATCTATCTCTTTGCCGATTTTCAGTCAGTAAGTGTTTCCTGGATCAATGACTTTTTCATTCGCATTTATACCACCATCATCACCTCTGTTTACTTTTTAAAGGTAATTGACCAAAAGGGGTTCTTTCTGCTTTTCGCGGCAGGATATTTTCTTCAGCTCATCCTGCTCTTCTATTTTGCAACCAAGGCATCACCTTTGGCTGCATTGAGGATACAACCAAAAGCATGGAGTGCAGAGAAGCGAAAACAATTCCTTTCCTACACACTGGCCATGACGCTGATATCCATCTCAGGCATGGCACTGAAAAATTTAGATGTAATTTTATTAGGCGGGCTTCTAAACCTCGATTCAGTGGCCATTTACAGCATTGCCCTGCTGGTAGCCGGATTCATTGAATTACCTGCCACCTCCATTGGTCGCATTGCAGACTCACGCATCAGCGATGCCCACCAGAACAACAACCACGAAGAGATAAAAAAAATATACTTCTCGTCGGTAAGAATTCTTACCATCACCGGCCTATTTCTATTCACCTGCATCTGCACCTGTATAAGCGACGTTCTGCATTTCCTGCCGGCCCGTTTCGCCCATGCAGCACTGCCAACCATGATTATTGGAATTGGCGCCCTCAGCAACATGAGCACAGGCATCAACAGCTCCATCTTGTTTTATACCTCACAGGTCAGAACAGGTACCTGGCTGAGTATCGGACTTGTGATGATCATGATTCTGCTGAATATACGCCTGATTCCCATTATGG
>JBIIMV010000198.1:0-4135 GCA_044337805.1 Bacteroidia bacterium | reverse complement strand
AGGTCTAAGGTCTCCTTACCCATTCCGGCAATCTTCCAAATTTGGTTGAGCGCATGCTGCAGGATGGGAAGCTGATCCAAGCCATCGCTGATGTCGAATAACAAACGCTGCACCAGTCGCTCACTTACCTTATCGCCATTCAACAAGGCAGGCTCTTCTATCACCTGCTGAATTTCAATCCGTTTGAGTCGAGGGACGAAAAACTGGGAAAAGCCGATATATTCAGGTAATCCTCTGAAAGCTGCACACTGCCCTATATAATCAGACCGCATGGTGCATACCACATACACGGGAATGTCTTCTGCCAGCGCTGCCTTGGCAGTTTCAAGAAGGATGTTGATCACAGTCTGCGACTCTACGGAAGCAGTACCATTGCTGAAATTCTCGGTGTTGGTAAAAAACTCTTCAAACTGATCGGCAATGATCAGAAGATTTGCCGCCTTGCGCTTTGCCAGTTTCTGCTGCTTCTCGTCGAGTTCTGAAAAATCCTTGTTTTCAATGTACAGCGGCGAGTTTTTGTAGGCCCGAATCAAAGAAGTAAAGCCCTTGGCCATTTCTTCTTTCAACTGTGCCTCACTCTCAAACCTAAGATGCTTATTTAGAGCACGGGTGAGATTATCAAGCGGACTGCGTTCCGGACGAAAGTCGGCAACTGCCCAGTTGTTATACTTCGCCTTGAACAATCCGGCACGGGCTCGAGGCACCACCCCGGCATACACCAATGATGATTTCCCATCGCCGGAAGCACCCGTAAGCATCATAAACTTTTTCTTCTCGAAGAGCTCTATGATGGTATCGATATTTCTGTCGCGCCCCCTGAAAAAAATAGACTCATCGTCGTTGAAAGGACGTAAACCTGGGTAGGGACAAATCTTATTTTCTTCCATGCAGAATCAGAATACAGAGGAGTGCCTCAGACGGCCTCAGAAACTTTATCGTATTGAACTTTTATTTCAAGAGGGATGAGTTCTCCGGAAACGATGAGTGAAATCACTTTGGGGGCTCTCAATTTTTTATCTCGGTTGGAATCGGGATCGTCATCTCCGATAAGCAGGATGGGGGTCGGAGAACTCGCCCCGCCAATTTTCTGCCATACCTGCTGGGCAAATGGCAAAGCCCAGTCTGAGCTTTCCTTGAAATACACCACGGCAAGCTTGCTCCTGGAAATCTGTTGTTTGCAGAACTCTGAATAATCAGTATCGCTGTCCTGTACAATGCTCAGACTCTCGACCGGCAGTATGTCTCTCAACAGATCCAGAATTTCTGCAGCCTCTGAATCGTCGAGTTCGTTGGATACCATAAAAACGTCTGTAGGAGTAACTTCGAACACAACCTCTCTCCTCTTTTCAAGAAGCGAACGCAGGTCATCTACCAGGTTGATCGCAGAGGCAGCGTTGCTGAAATGCATGTTTTTGCTAAGGGCATTTCTTATATCTGTAATGAGGCCAAGCTGGGCGGTCTCGGTATTCATCAGGTTCGTAGAGGGAGGTAGCCATACCACGATTTTGTGATCGGGATTTAATATCTGCTGCTTCCGTGCTTCGTTAAGCTGAAACTGCGCGAGGGAAATGGATGTATCATACATCGGCGCATATTCCGGATAAAGGATAATCAAGGAACAGGCGCTTTGAGAAATCGCTGTAGAAATAGCTGAGGCGTCAGTATCCGGCATCAGATTCTTTGCCGGAAGAACCTCCATACCGGCCGATTCCACTACCGCTGCCAGCTGGGTCCGAATGTGCTCCTGCTCGACCGAACAACAGGCAATAAAAATTTTCTCTACTTGATTTCCTGACATGAACCTGATTCCTCAAAAATACGATTTTTTGTTTAATACTTCTTATATCGGCCTGTTTTGTTATTTTCGATATCAAATACATTGCTTATGTCGGTCTGTTCAAAGTTGCCGCTCTTTGTTTTTCTGCTTCTTGCAGCACAATTTTCTCAGGCACAAACGCCAACCTGGTCTGATGATGTTGCCAATATCGTGTATAACAAATGCAGCAGCTGTCATCACATCGGCGGCGCCGGCCCATTCTCTCTAATGACCTATTCGGAGACAGCCTCCAACTCTTCCAATATCTTATATGCCGTGAGCAACGACCTCATGCCACCCTGGCCTCCAGATACCAACTACCGTCGTCTGGCGCACGAGCGTGTGCTTACACCGCTGGAAAAACAACAACTTACAGACTGGATAACGGCAGGCGCCCCGGAGGGGAATCCTGCCAACGCCCCTGCCCCACCCGTCTTCTCCAGCCAAAGTCAGATTGCCACCACCGCAGACATCGCGGTACGCATGCCCGATTATACCATCACCTCTACACTAGACGAATACCGCTGTTTTGTGCTGCCGTCAGGCACCACTGCTGACCGCTTCATCACCGCCATGGAACTTATCCCGGGCAACAGGTCGGCAGTGCATCATGTACTCATCTTTCAGGATGAAACAGGCGCCGCAGCTCAGCTCGATGCTCAGGATCCCGCACCGGGATATACCTCCTTCGGCGGCATTGGCGTGAATGGTGCTGAACTCATAGGAGCATGGGTACCCGGCAGCAGTCCACATATTTTCCCAAACGGCATGGGCATCAGACTGAAGGCCGGTGCCGATGTAGTACTGCAAATTCATTACCCATCCGGCGTTACCGGACAAGCAGACAGCACCCGGCTTTATCTGAAAACAACAAGCAGTAATCTGAGAGAAGTGTTCATCGCCTCTCCGCTCAATCATGGCAGCAGCCTCACGAACGGACCATTAGTGATTCCTCCCAACATGATTTCGACCTTCAATAATTCCTTTAGTGGAGTGCCTTATCCACTGAGTATACTTGGCGTGGCACCACACATGCACCTGCTCGGCAAAAGCATAAAAGCCTTTGGCGTTAGCCCGTCAAATGATACCATCCCGTTCATACGAATCAACCATTGGCGCTTTCACTGGCAGGGCATGTACAACTTCCGATACCTCGTGAAACTTCCTGCAAACTCAAGCCTGTACGGCGAAGCAAGCTACGACAACACCACCAACAATCCCTGGAATCCGAACTCACCGCCGGCCACCGTCACATTAGGCGAAGGCACAACAGACGAGATGTTTCTGGTGTACTTCACTTACACTTTATATCAGCCGGGAGATGAAAATATCCTGCAGGACTCAAGCATCTTGTTATCCAATTACCCCGGGCAGGAAATTTCACAACAGCTGACCTTCTACCCGAATCCTTCCAACGGAAAACTGTGGCTCTCATTCCCAACAGATGAAGGGAACAATGCCGTATGCATCTATAGCACTGAAGGCAGGTTTATTTTGCAAAAGCAAGCAGGCAACAGTGCGAAAAGCGAACTAGATCTCTCCGGCCTGCCCGCAGGAATTTACATTCTTGAAATGCGCAATGGCACCGGTATCAGGCGGAACAAACTCATCATAAATAATGGTGAATAAATAGACATACAATAGAGGCTTGAAGGTTAATGTTGGAATGGCGACGGCATGTGCAAGCTTACATCTTCTTTCGTCCCTGCCAAAGCATCCTTTTTACTGATGCCTTGTTTTTTTCTTTGGCATCATGGGAATGGTCTTTTTAACGGCAGGATTATTTTTAGAGCAAACCCGGCACAGACAGAAAAAACATTATTCAAAAACTCCTACGGATGTTTCGTTGAAATGGTGAATGTGCTTTCGAAACAAATACACGATAAAAAATCGGTACCCTAACTAATGAGAACGAATCAATCTTCGCACGGCTCCACCTGTCTCCCTTAAAAAATAAACTCCAGGGGATAAGTTACCTGCATCAAGTCGCATCTCTGAACCGCGGGCTGTACCCTGAAGCAGCTCTCTTCCTCCTGCGTCATACAAAGCAAAACGATGGTCCCCATCAACAGGAAAATGAATGTACCATGCATCGCTTGCCGGATTCGGATAAACACGCATCAGTGAAGCAGAAGATTCTTCGATCGCATTGGGACTGTTGTTCGCAGCATGAGTAGCATCCTGAATCACAAAAGGGCCGCTGCCGTTTGGCACACGGGCATAAGCTTTATCTGCCTGTTGAATTCCGAAGGTCACGCTGTCAATTAACAAGGCAGAGGAATTCAGCAGCATCACATTTTCTCCCAGACTGCTTAACTT
>JBIIMV010000197.1:0-4136 GCA_044337805.1 Bacteroidia bacterium | reverse complement strand
GCCGGTAATAAAGACCGCCAAGGGCTTACGCATCATCGCCGGTGTGCCCGAGGTCATACTTGCCAAAGATCCTTATATCAAAGACCATAATCCCGGCAACTTTTCAACCTTTATGAAACTTCAGGGACTGCAGCACGACGCCGTTTCAAGTATACTGCAGGATGAAAATGGGAATATTTGGTTTGGGACGCTCGGAGGTGTGAGCAAATTCGATGGAAAGAATTTTTCAAACTTTACAGAAAATCAAGGTCTTGCCAACAACAACATCAGAACCATGCTCCAGGACAGCAAGGGTAACATCTGGTTCGGGACCTCCGGCGGTGGCGTCTCAAAATACGATGGAAAATATTTCTGCAATTTCACAGCAAAAGACGGACTTGCTAATAACATCGTTATGTCAATTCTCGAAGACAAATCAGGAAATATCTGGTTTGGAACAGACGGAGGAGTAAGCAGGTATGATGGAAAAACATTTACTACCTACACCGACAAGCAGGGCCTGGTAAATAACATCGTTTGGTCGGTCAAAGAAGACAGGCAGGGACATTTGTGGTTTGGGACCTATGGCGGTGTCAGCAAATACAATGGAAAAACCTTTGCCAATTTTACCGAGAATGAAGGTTTGCCAAGTAATATAGTAACATCCGTAACAGAAGACAAAGCAGGTCATATCTGGTTTGGCACATTTGGCGGTGTAAGTCGTTATGATGGACGGCACTTCTCAAATTACACTCAGGAAGAAGGTTTACCGGTAAGTAATATATGGGCCTTGCTATCAGATAAAAGCGGAAATATATGGCTCGGAACCTCAGGTGAAGGGCTGGTGAAATTTGATGGCAGCCACTTTATCCATTTTACCGACAATGATGGGCTTGCAGACAACAATGTGATGGCTCTTCATCAGGATAATCATGCAAACCTCTGGATTGGAACCTATGGCGGAGCCTGTCGTTACGATGGTAACACCTTCAGCAATTATACCAGGAAAGACGGACTTCCAAACGATCAGGTGCGTTCCATTGTGCAGGACCATGAAGGCAAAATGTGGTTCGGCACAACCAAAGGCCTAAGTTGTTTTAACGGTAGTGTTTTTGCTAACCTAGGTGAAGATGCAGGTCTTCCGGGGAATATGATTTGGTCTTTGACTGAAGACCGTGACGGCAATCTCTGGGCAGGGAGTGATGGCGGTGTTTGTCGCTTCGATGGAAAAAACATGCTCTGCTTCAATGAAAGCAACGGATTGGTAAATAATATCGTTTGGTCGGTAATGCAAGACCGACGCGGAAATATGTGGTTTGGCACCGAGGCCGGAGTGAGCAGATACGATGGGAGAACCTTTACAAACTTCACCGAACGTGAAGGGCTCGTAAACAATTTCGTCACCTGTATGCATCAGGACAAAAAAGGGAATATCTGGTTTGGTACTTATGGAGGATTATCAAAATTTGATGGTTTTCGGTTTACCAACTATGGCCGCAACAGCGGACTTGCAAGCCCAAGCATACTTTCCATTTCAGAAGACAAAGAGGGAATCCTGTGGTTCGGCACAGAAGGTGGGCTTTGCAGGTATGATGGAAAATCATTTATCAATTTCACCGAAAAAGACGGACTAAGCAATAATTACATCATTAGCTCCCTGATAGACAGGAAAGGAAATTTATGGTTAGGAACCCGGTTTGGTCTTTGTAAACTTCCTGCCGCCAGGATGCGGGAAATTTCTCTTTTGGCAAAAGCCGGCAAAAACGTGATTCAGCTGCCTTATGAAAAACTGTCCGGAACAGATGTTTTCTTCAAGTCTTACGGCTATTACGATGGCTTTCTGGGTATCGGCGTAAACGGTGGAAAAACATTGTGTGAGGCAAAAGATGGAACGATATGGATTGGGGCCAGTGACAAACTCGTAGCCTACCATCCTGAAGGAGATCTGGCCGACTACCTTCCCCCACGTATTCAGCTTACCGGTATCAATCTCTATACAGAGCCGGTTAATTGGTCTGCACTCTCGGTTACCTCCGTTGATGGTGTTGCTCCGGAAGGCACTGCTGCCGATTCAGCATCTGAACCGGAGAAGGAAACTGCGGCAGATACCTCAGTGCTGCTGGGCAATGGAGTGAGTTTGAAGCAATTTTATTTTGATGGCATTGTTCCCTGGAGCATGGTGCCTCTGAACCTAAACCTTGCCTACAACAACAATTACCTCACCTTCCATTTTATTGGAACAACACAGCACAGGAGTAAAAAAGTGAGGTATCAGTACAAGCTGGAGGGGATTGATAAAAACTGGAGCATACCCACTTACAGCACGGAAGCATCATTCGGCAATATTCCTCCCGGTGATTTTTCTTTCCTCCTCAAGGCCATCAACAGCCATGGTATTTCAAGCGGTGTTTTCCGCTACTCTTTCACCATTCGGCCGCCCTGGTGGCAAACACGATGGGCCTATGCTGCATATTTGCTCGCCTTTGCATTTTCCCTGTATACCTTCATTCGTTTGCGAACGGCAACCCTCAGGAGAAGACAAAAGCTACTTATTCAGAAAATTGATGAAGCCACTTTGGTTATCAGGCAGCAAAAAAGCGAGGTGGAACAACAAAGAGACCAGATTAATGAGGCACGTAAACGAAGCGATGAATTGCTGGAAAATATCCTCCCCGCTGAAATTGCCTCAGAGCTCAAAGCCAATGGAAGTGTAAAACCTGTATACAGAGATGGAGTAAGTGTGTTGTTTACCGACTTCGCCGGATTTACCTCCATCTCCGGTTTGCTTTCGCCCGATATCATTGTTTCTCTGATTAACCGCTATTTCACCGGATTTGATGAGATTGTAAGCAAATTCGGTGTCGAGAAAATAAAAACAATAGGGGATGCCTATATGCTGGTCTCGGGTGTTCCAAACGCTGATCCTCAACATGCAAGACGAGCCGTCGAAACCGGACTCGCCATGCTGGTTTTTGTCAGGTCGCTGAATAAGGAGCTGCAAGAGTCCGGTTTGCCCGTATTACAGCTGCGAATGGGTATTCATTCCGGTCCGGTTGTTGCCGGCATCGTTGGTTTGAAAAAGTTCCAGTACGATATTTGGGGTGATACGGTGAATACTGCAAGCAGAATGGAAAGCTACGGAGAGGTGAACCGCATCAATATCAGCGAACAGACCTATGAGTTGGTGAAGGACTTTTTTCCCTGTGAATACCGTGGTGAAATGGAGGTGAAGGGTAAAGGAAAAATTAAAATGTATTTTATTGAGGCAGTCTAGAAGACCGGTAGACGGGGCTGTTTAAAGTAGAGCAGGAGAGAAGGTAAATTTTTCCCTGAGTCCTCATTTCCAAAGCCGGAAACAAACTTATTCCAGTCTTAGTTCAGAGGATGTTTATTCAATATCTGAGACATTTATAAGGTCTTCAATATCCTTGTACTGCAGGCCAACATTTTGTGTTGCTTTACCCAAAGCCGGAATCTGTGCGTTTGGCAGCATCGTGTTGTTATCGTCGTGACCAAAAGAGTTGTTCATGTCGATAACATCATACATCTGGCTATTTCCTGAGCTGTTTCTTGCTTTTCCGAGATACCATACCAGTCCGATGTTAAAATAAGGAGCATCGCTGAGGTTGAATTTGCTGAACTCATAGTTTACTGAGCGAAGGCCAAAGGTGTTGATTCTTTCAGCACGGGTGATGGTTCCTCTCGCCAGACCGCTGCTGCCATACAAAACAAAATTGTTGAAAGGAAGCAAGGTAACCTGCAGACCGGATATTACATCGCGTGTTCCCAGATAGATGGTGCTGCCCTTTTCGGTATATTGTGAATCATCGTTCCTGAAGGCATACAAGGTTCCAACAGGACGGGAAATCAGACTGAGGGTAAGCATGCGGTGAACAGGGTAATTCAGGCTGATATTTCTGGGAAACTGCAAGTTGAAGTTGAGTCCATCAAGTCGGCCTATACGCACTCCCAACAGTGGCAGAGTGCTGCGACGTCCGAAAATGTAGGTGCGCCATACCCCGGCTCTGAAACTGAATCTCTCACTTACGGTTCGGTTATAGACCAACATGAAGGCAAACCTTCGTGAGGCAATAAAACTACTGAACCTGTCTCGTGCGAAATATGGATTGAAGCTGAAGAACAGAGAATTGCCCTTG
>JBIIMV010000196.1:0-4139 GCA_044337805.1 Bacteroidia bacterium | reverse complement strand
AGTATGCGCTGTGGCCCTTGCTGCATATATAGAACCGCAGGGATAATGGATGTACCACTGTATTTCTTGGAAATAATCTGCGCTGATCCATGGTAAACAATTCTCATGGTCTGCTTGTCTTCCTGTCCGGTGAAACTAAGCCCGGGGCGGTTGATATGAAACAGACTCAATCCGGAATTCATTCTGAAGGTCTTTGATGGACAAAAACTCCATAAAACCCCGGTTGAAACATCAATGTAGGAAACGCTATTCGTGGATGCCGTAGGCTCATTGCTGGATAAGGCAGGGTCATAGGCCACTCCGTTATATTGGGAATCCCATGAAAATTTGGAGAAATCTATTGAACGACTTCCGCCTCCAAACTGCGCCCCGAAACTTATCAGATTTGAACTCCTTGATAATGGCTTGCTATATGAAATCGTGAAGTTGCCCTGGGTAGTCTTCAAACTGCCAACCCCGGCCTGATCACTATTGAAATTCGCTCCTATACCCCAGAAATCTCTGGAGGCACGTCTCGGTGGTACCATCATGTCAAATGATGCACCGATGGTCTTGAAAGGCTCAGGTGATACTGCACGCCATTGATTTCTGTAGTTGGTAATAACCCTGATATCACCACTGTTGACCCCGGCAAACGCAGGATTAATGTTCATGGGCGAAGACCAGAATTGAGAAAAATGCAAATCCTGTGCTCCGGCACCTAGCGCAATTCCCATTGAAATAAGTAGAAGAGTTTTCTTCATGTGTTTGGTTGTTTATCTGAAAATGGTGACGTTTCCTTTCTTCGAAAATGAGGTTCCATCAATAAAGGTTCCCTCTACAACCCAGGTGTATACTCCTGAGTCGCATTCACCGTAATTGCTCTTACCGTCCCATCCGTATACCAGATAGGGCGAATCAAAAATCTTTTGCCCCCAGCGGTTGTATATCGTAAGCATACATGTGGAAATAAATGGACCTCTCACATACAGCACATCATTTCGCCCGTCGTTATTTGGCGAAAATGCTGAAGGAACAAATACTTCATAATTGGGCTTCACATCTATGAAGACGCTATCGGTGCTTTTACAACCGAGGGAATTGGTGAAAACCGCTTTGTACCAGGTATCTTCAAGGGGCAAAGCAATGGGATTTCTAATGTTTCTCAGATTGAGGGTACTGTCGGGTGTCCATATCCAGCTTCCGTTCGGGTCTCCTGAAATAATAAAAGGAAATAAAACCGCTGTGTCGGCATACAAAATCTCCCGGTTAGTGCCCGCATCAATCACTGAGCCTTCTTTCACATCAATAATGAATGCTCCGGAGGTCACATCGGGATCTACATAACATCCTCCGTTTGCAATTAGCCTGAACTGCAAGGTATCTCCATCCTGAAGACTGTCGCCGGGAACCTGATAAAACAAACCAAACGCAACTGAATCTCCGTTGAGATACCAAATGTAAGATGAACCGATTGGTGGAACATTTGACCCAAGCACACCCGAAAAAGTGACGATTTGTTTTGTACATATTCCTGTTACTGGTACAAGACTGCTTACCAGGGTGTCGAATGGCAATACCTCAACCGTTAACACCTGACTTGTTACTGTTTGAGGAGTGGCACACGGCACTGATGAGGTCAGTTCAAGGCTAACAAGATCTCCGTTATTTGCATTGAACAATTCAAGACTATCAAGTGTCGCCCCCGGGATTGGATTCCCGTTTAGTAGCCACTGGTAGCCCGGTGTAGACCCTCCGTTTAATACCACTGACTGGAAAATAATGGTATCTCCGGAACAAATACTCAAACCTGCGGAAGAACTAATCTGAACCTGCGGAGGAGCGCCGGAAATAATGTTTACCGCAATCGCAGCCGAGGTATCCGGTGAATTTGAAGAACAACTGAGCGATGAACTCGCCACCAATGAAACCAGATCTCCGTCACTGAGGTTAAATGGTGAAAAGGTTGAACCTGTGGCGCCGGCTACAGGCACCCCGTTTACGAGCCACTGATAGCCGGGTGTCGGACCGCCGTTTGTTAATACTGAGGAAAAATCAAGGGTGTCGCCCGAGCAGACGCTTCCCGTAGGACTAACAGATATGGTTACACCCAGGGCAGGACCGGTGGAGATGGTAATGGTAATGGCATTGCTGGTGGCAGGACTTCCACTTACGCAGGCTGCATTTGAGGTCATGACCACCGTTACGGTATTTCCATTCGTCAAAGTGGTGGTCCATAAGCTGTCGTTGGTAGCCCCCGGCTGGTTCACACCATTCACCTGCCATTGGAAAGTGGGTGTTGTTCCGCCGTTCACGGGTGTGGCAACGAACAATACAGAGTCTCCCGCGCAAATGGTTGTGCCGGGCGAAGCCGCTATCGTCACAGAGGCAGGAGCAGCAGCAGTGATTTGAACCGGACCCACATCTACGCTTGTTCCTCCGGGATTGGTGCTGACTAATCTGAAAAGATAACCGGCACCGGCAGGGGTCAGAGCGGGAATCGTAACCGTGATGTTCCCGTTGAGTGCAGTAGAAGCCAAATTACCTACAGGTGTGCCGGGGGCGAAATTTCCTGCGGCATCCGACATGATAATGTTGTACTGATTCCCGACATTGAATGTCCCTGTATTGAGAAACGAAAAAGTATACTGTTGTCCGGCACAATATGGTCCGGCAGGGAAATTGGAAATAGAAAGGGTATTGCTGCTCACCCCTGAATGACTAAGAACAATGTTATCCACTGCAAAGGATGGATCATCACCCAATGCATCATTATTGTTTACCCAGGTAAAACCAATTTTTATTCCCGCAGCATTGTTGTTCGCCCAGACGGGTAGCACTGCGGTAAAAGCGGCCCATTTTCCCTGCTGTCCCCCGGCACAGGGCACTGTGTTGCCCGCAACATCACAACAAAGGCTCTTGGCAAGGGGGTCAATGAGCGTCCAGATTCCTGTGCCCTGATCAAAAAGCCATAA
Source organism: Bacteroidia bacterium (assembly GCA_044337805.1). Lineage (GTDB taxonomy): Bacteria > Bacteroidota > Bacteroidia > UBA4408 > UBA4408 > JBEGML01. The sequence continues at coordinate 1,185 of JBIIMV010000196.1, read as the reverse complement.
TTGAGCATCGTCAGTGGCTCCATCACCATTCTCAATATATCCAAATGAAATAGAAATATTGTTTAATCCGGCAGTGTTGATAAGAGGTGATTCAGCCCTTATTTCAGTGGAGGCATCAAAGAATCCGGGAGCACCGGAGCCGTTGAAAAATGCAGCACCAATATCTCCAAGCAGTGTGCTGCCAAGGTGCAAGGTTTGGCCGGTATAACCACCCGGTGGCGGTGGCGGAGCACCTCCACAGGTTGCACCGCAGGTGCCGGGTAAACCTCCGGCCTCGGTGCAGGAAACATAAAATACATTCGGATCGGTGCCGGTGTTCCCAGCTAAGGGTGCCACGGTCCAGATTCCGTTTGCACTTACATATCCGGCCGCCGGGCAGCCTCCGGCAACACCACACTGTGTATCATCGAAGGTCTCTGTCCAGAAAGGTGTCTGGGCAATGATGTCTGTCCCTGTGGCCAGGTTCATCAGAATGAGTAACCAGATTACTCTTATCGTGCTTATTTTCATCTTAACAGGATTCATGATGACATGAAAATCTTCGTGTTCAAAACACAATGTTACAAAAAAAATATCAGCAGCATAATAAGCCTAAAAACCCTCTTTCTAAATTGCTTTTTTACCTTTGCTTGCCAATAAATCAAAACGGCCGATGCCTGCAAAATCTAAATTTATTGGCGAAGGACTCACCTACGATGATGTCCTGCTTGTTCCAGCCTACTCAGAAATCCTCCCCAGAGAAACCGATATCACCTCACGCTTCACGCGCGATATCGTGCTCAAAACGCCTATCATCTCCGCTGCCATGGATACCGTCACCGAGTATCAGCTGGCCATCGCTATCGCTCAGGAGGGTGGCATTGGGGTTTTGCATAAAAACATGTCTATCTCAGCTCAAGCCGAGCAGGTGAAAAAAGTAAAACGTTCCGAAAGTGGCATGATTCAGGATCCCCTGACCCTGAAAATTGATGCACTCGTTGCTGATGCCCTGCTCCTCATGAAGGAACAAAAAATCGGAGGAATTCCTGTGGTGGACGACCAAAATCGCCTGAAAGGAATTATCACAAACCGCGACCTTCGCTTCGAAAAAAACATGAAAAGGCCCGTAAGGGAAATCATGACCGAAAAGGTTATCACCACTTTCGACCCCAAAAACATGAACAAGGCAGAGGAAATTCTTCAACA
>JBIIMV010000195.1:0-4146 GCA_044337805.1 Bacteroidia bacterium | reverse complement strand
CAAAAAAAATATGCGTGGCATTCTGATCTTAGCCTGTCTTTGCTCGTCAGGATTTTTGCCTCTGATGGCTCAGGGTAGAAAGAATCTTAACGAGATAGCTTTCAATCCGACCGGACCGGGTATCCAAAATCATCGTCTGTTTGACGATTCCCTGAGTTCAAGCTTTTTGATTTACGTAAGGGATAGCGTCTCGGAGCATCTTCATCAGGCCCATGCAGAACAGGTTTTTATTCTGGAAGGGGAGGGGCAGATGACAATGGATGGTAAAACTTTCGCTGTTTCGGCAGGGGATATTATTTACATACCCAAAGGGACAAAACACCTTGTCCGCGTCATGTCGAAGTCTCCCCTTAAACTCATTTCCGTTCAGGCCCCTTATTTTGATGGGAAGGATCGTGTCTTTAGGGGAGATTACTGAAGGATATTTCGTTGTTGCAAAATTTTTTGCATCTGCTGATGTAAAAGAAAGGATACCTCTGCCGCCTTTTGGAGATAATCTTCTCCTGACGAGGCATGGATAATTGCGCGTGATGAATTTACAAGTATCCCCCCAAAATTGGTCAGAGCCGCTTCTGAAACATCCTCGAGTGAACCGCCTTGTGCCCCTACACCAGGAATCAGAAAAAAATACTCGGGAAATTTAGACCTGATTTCGCTTAATTCTTTGGGATGGGTAGCTCCTGTAACGAACATCATATTCTCCGCACTGCCCCATAACTGAGAGGTTTTGCCAACTTGCAGATATAGCGGCAAGCCTGAATCTGCTATTCTTAGCTTTTGGAAATCTTCTGAGCCTTTGTTACTGGTGAGCAACAACAGAATTACCCACTTGTCCTCCATAAAAAATGGCTTCACGGAATCTTCACCCATATAAGGTGAAACAGTAATGGAATCATAACCCATCCGATTCAGAATGGCGTGCGCGTATCTGGATGAGGTATTTCCGATGTCTCCCCGCTTGGCATCCGCAATTAAAAAATGTTCAGGATATTTAATTTTTACGTGCTTGCTGATGGTGTCAAGTATTTTCCATCCCTCGGTACCGAAGGCTTCAAAAAAAGCAAAGTTGGGCTTAAAGGCTACGCAATGCTCAGCAGTAGCTTCAATAATGGAGAGACAAAATTCTTCAACGCCTCTTGCACCTTTTTTTGCCAGTGATTCAGGAAGAAGTTTTTCATCGGGATCTAACCCAACGCACAAAAAACTTTTTCTTTTGATGATGCTATTGATGAGTTGTTGCCTGTTCATGAGCTAAGGGTTCCGGCTTCATTAAGTTTCTCTGCATTTTCCGCCATTTGAAGGGCTTCTATGAAATCTCCGATGTTCCCATCCATAAAGGAGGGAAGTGAATAGATAGTGACGCCAATACGATGGTCTGTTACGCGGCTCTGTGGGTAATTATAGGTTCTGATTTTGGCAGACCGGTCGCCTGTTGAAACCATGGTTTTTCTCCTTGCTGCAATCTCTCCCATTCTTCTTGAGTATTCCATGTCATATAGCCTCGTTCGAAGCATTTGTAGCGCACGTTCCCGGTTGCCAGCCTGTGATCTTTCAATCTGACACACCACCATAATACCGGTCGGTTTGTGCGTGAGCTGTACTTTGGTCTCAACCTTGTTGACATTCTGTCCGCCGGCACCACTTGAACGCGCAGTCTGAAATTCCAGGTCTGCAGGGATTAACTGCACGTCGAACTCATCAGCCTCAGGTAGAACAGCAACAGTGGCGGCCGATGTATGAACTCTTCCTTGTGTTTCTGTGTCGGGGACACGCTGCACCCTATGCACACCGGATTCGTATTTGAGTGTCCCATAGGCCTTCTCGCCCGTAACGTTGAAAATAATCTCCTTGAAACCGCCGGTTGAGCCCTCGCTGAAATCCACCACCTCAGTTCTGAAGCCATTCCTTTCACAAAAACGGGTATACATTCTGAATAAATCTCCCGCGAAAAGACAGGCCTCGTCGCCTCCTGTGCCTGCACGGATTTCCATGATAGCGTTTCTTGCATCTTCAGGGTCTGATGGAATCATCAACACACGAATTTCTTCTTCGAGTTGATTGCTCCTCTGCTCAAGTTCGGTAAGTTCCCCTCTGGCCATCTCCCTTAACTCCTCATCTTTTCCGTTGATAATGATGTTGCGCGCCTCTTCAATGCCCTGGAAGGCTGTTTTCAATGCCCTGCTTTTCTCCACAACGGGAAGTAAATCTTTGTATGCCCGGTTAATCTGTGTGAACCGCTTCATATCAGATACAACAGCGGGATTGCCCAATTGCTCTTCCATCTCAGCTAAACGGGCTTCGAAAGAATCAAGTTTTCCTAATATCGAATGACTGTGTTCGCTCATTGAAATTCTATCTCTCTTTCTGCCGTTTTCAAAATAACCTTACTTCCTTCTGATGGCTCGCAATAGCCGATGATGGATGCATGGATGTTGAAACTCCTGGCTATTGAAATAATTTCAGCAGCATTTTTTTCTTCTGTAAATATCTCGATTCGATGTCCCATGTTGAAAACGGAATACATCTCGTCATCTCCTGCTCCCGATTCTTTTTGTATCATCCTGAATACCGGTGGAGCTTCAAATAGCTTGTCTTTTACTACCTTCAGATCCTGGATGAATTTTAACGTTTTTCCTTGCCCCCCGCCGGTGCAATGTACCATGCCTTTTACTGATGGTCTGGCATTTTTCAGGATCTCTTTGATTATTGGTGCGTAGGTTCGGGTAGGGGAGAGCAGAAGTTTGCCAACATTGGTGTTAATTTCAATTTTTTTGCCACTTCTGGCTTCCAAATAAGAAAGCGAAACGGGATCGCTAAGATTTTTGCTTCCTGAGTAAATCAGCTCTTTTGGAATCTCTGCATCGAAGCTCTCCGGAAATAATTCGGCATAGCGTTTTGCTAAAACATCATGACGCGCGGAGGTGAGCCCGTTGCTTCCAATCCCGCTGTTGTATTCGCTCTCATAATCAGCTTGTCCGTCGGAGGCTAAACCGATGATGACATCACCTGCGCTTATTCGCTCATTGGTAATGACCTCGCTTCTTTTCTGACGGGAAATTACTGTTGAGTCTACAATAACGGTTTTCACAAGGTCGCCGACGTCTGCAGTTTCGCCTCCGGTGCTTTGTAGGTCGATACCATATTTCCTCAGCTCTGCCATGACATCTTCCGCCCCTTCAATGAGTATTTTAATAACCTCGCCCGGGATCTTTTTCTTATTCCTACCGATGGTGCTGCTTACCATGAACTGCTGTGTGAATCCTGCACATAGCAAATCATCTATGTTCATTATGAGTGCATCCTGGGCAATTCCCTTCCAAACGCTAATGTCTCCTGTTTCCTTCCAATACAAATAAGCAAGGGCCGATTTGGTTCCTGCACCGTCTGCATGCATGGCAAGGCAATATTCAGGATCATGCGCGAGAAAGTCAGGAACTATCTTACAAAATGATTTTGGGAATAGACCCTTCCCCAGATTACTGATGGCTTGGTGAACTTCATTTTTGGAGGATGATACTCCTCTTGCGTCGTAACGCCCTGACTTTTCAATCATGAAACAAAGGTAAGTTTATGTGGACGGATTTATAAAACAAAAAAGCCACCGAAAGGTGGCTTTTTTGCTCTTAGGGTAAGATTATTCTTCTTCTTCCACCATCTCAACTTTTGGCTTCAGCTTGGAATTGGGATCTTCTTTTGGAACGTAATCGGTACGTAGAATCTTAAACTCTGTACGACGATTTTTCTGATGCAGTGATTCTTTTTCTTCGTCAGTGGAAGCCTTGGCAATGTCAGCATCTGAAATCAAAGGGCGATTTTCTCCGTAACCTTTTGCAACAAGTCTATCGCCGGCAATACCCTTGCTGATAAGGAAGTCAACAACCGACTGTGCGCGATTCTGTGAAAGCACATCATTCGATTTTTTATCACCCCGGGTATCCGTGTGAGATCCCAACTCAATCACAAGGTTCGAATTGTCGTTAAGTGTTTTAACAAGACCTTGCAGAGAATCTTGGTATTGTGGCTTAAGATCCCACTTGTTCAGATCATAGAGAATATCCGGAAGGCGGATAGGTTCTTTCTTGATTGGCTTTAGGAAAAGATCTTTAGTAAAATCTGTGGCAACTTCAATTCCAACGGTTGTGAAAT
>JBIIMV010000393.1:0-2594 GCA_044337805.1 Bacteroidia bacterium | reverse complement strand
CAGCTTTACCCATTTCCCATGAAGCAGCTACAAACCCTTCTTGAAAATAAGTACAAAGCGCACAAGCAGATATACTGGATTCAGGAAGAACCTGAAAATATGGGTGCATGGAGCTATATACTCCGAACGCTGCGTACCCATCAACCCGAGGTTATTGCTCGCCCTCTAAGCGCAAGCCCTGCAACAGGTTCATATAAGCAACACTACAAACAACAAGCTGAGCTTATGGACAAGCTGGCAGCTATACCCGGAGGTAAAACCGGTAACAAAACCATTCAACCAAAAACTGTTAAACCATAATACTTCCAGCAAGCATGATCATTGAATCGAAAGTTCCGAGTCCGGGAGAATCTATCACCGAAGTTCAGATTGCCAGATGGCTGAAGAAAGACGGAGAATATGTTGAAAAAGACGACGAGTTATGCGAAATTGACTCAGACAAAGCTACCCTTACAGTAAATGCCGAGCAATCCGGCAAACTAAAAATTATGGTAGCAGAAGGACAGACGGTTAAGGTAGGAGATGTTGTTTGCAGTATTGATACTTCAGCTGAAGCACCTGTAAAGGAAGCGGTAACGGAACCCGCGGCCATGGCTCAAAAAAGTCAGCCCGTGGCGGAAAAACAACCTACCCCTGCTTCAAAACCGGAAGAAAAAAAATCAACACATTATGCCAGTGGCACCCCATCGCCTTCAGCAAAAAAAATGATGGAAGAAAAAGGCATCCCGGATGGCGCAGTAAAGGGAAGTGGCAAAGATGGAAGGATAACAAAAGGGGATGTGATGGAGCTGTTGTCCAAAGGATTTAATCCTTCCGAACCTCATGTAGCGTCGCGTGATACGGAGCGTCAAAAACTCAGTGCCCTGCGTAAAAAACTCTCGCAGCGTCTGGTAGCAGTAAAAAATGAAACAGCGATGCTGACAACCTTTAACGAGGTTGACATGAGCGCTATTTATACCATAAGAGCCAAATACAAAGATACTTTCAAGGAGAAACATGGTGTGGGAATCGGCTTTATGTCATTCTTTACCAAAGCTGTATGTGAGGCCCTTAGTCTGTTTCCTGCAGTAAATGCGCAGATTGACGGAGAGGAAATCATTTATCATCGTTATTGCGACATCGGAATTGCTGTTTCTGCACCAAAGGGATTGATGGTGCCTGTAATCCGAAATGCTGAGATGATGAGTCTTGCACAGATAGAGGCCTCCATCAGAGATTTGGCACTCAAAGCACGCGACTCAAAATTATCGGTTGACGAAATGAGCGGAGGCACATTCACCATCACCAATGGCGGGGTATTTGGCTCCATGATGTCGACTCCAATTATTAATCCGCCACAGAGTGCCATTCTTGGTATGCATAATGTTGTTGAGCGACCGGTTGCAGTGAACGGACAAGTTGTTATCAGACCCATGATGTATGTGGCCTTGTCTTATGATCACCGGATTATTGACGGACGTGAATCAGTGGGTTTCCTGGTAAAAGTGAAAGACATGCTTGAGAATCCTGTAAAGATGTTGTTCGGCTCAAAATCTGCGGAAGAGATTTTACTTGGATTATAAACAATGAAAGCTACCCAGGAGCACCGCGATATCAGTAGTTTGAAGAAAGTCGGCTTTATTGAAGGCATATCATATCTTTTACTGATAGGTGTTGCAATGCCGCTGAAATATTTAGCCGGAATAAAAATCGCGGTAACGATTGCAGGAACACTGCATGGCATTCTATTTCTTGCGTTCATGGTTGCTATTATTCAGGCCATGCTCAGAGCAAGGCTAAAACCACTGAATGCATTTATTTGCTTCGTTGCAAGCCTGATTCCGTTCGCGACCTTCTACATGGACAGGTACGCAATTTCTGAAAAGTAAAAAAAAGCCACTGTCAGCTGGGCTTGCATATTTCAAATCCTGAAATACCATGAAACAGATGGTACCAAAGGTATTGAGGATTTACATCGCTAAAACTGAAATTCAGGGCACGCATTCCGTTAATACTGGCCCAACGTATTAGTTCATGAACGGGGATCCCGGGAAATTTTTTGATAATAAAATTCATCTCATCGGTAATTCTCAGAGAACTATTCGATGCAAGAGAATCTGTTCCGAGACAAAGGTTAAATCCTTCATTCATTAACAGCTCAACATCAGGTACCCTGCCTTCAATATAATCATTGGCACGAAGGCAAAGGCAAAGAAAAATCTTATCCTTAAAACGCCCGAGTTTTGTCATTTGCTCATGGTTGTTGAGCAGAGTATTGTGAACCAAAATAAGAGGACCGCTGTGCTCTCTGAGCGGGAGAACATGTTCAAGAGAATCACCTGATAAAATATCGGTTTCGGCCATGTCAATACCGAAAGAACGAATCATTTCAGCCAATGGCCCGCTAACAGATTGCATAAAATCAAGTTCCTCCTGACTCTCCAGCATGTGCACGGAAAGAGGTTTTTGAAAGTTGAAAGGACTTTCAAAACAGGTCTTTACAAGAGCGGAGCTGCAGCTGTAAGGAGCATGCGGAGTAATGGAAATTCTGGGACGAAAAGACGGTAAAAAAGATTCAACGAGCTCTGTAGCATTTTCCATGATTGAAGGCACAG
>JBIIMV010000194.1:0-4165 GCA_044337805.1 Bacteroidia bacterium | reverse complement strand
AGCATCGGGCTGTTAACAGCCCCGGCTTCACGGTAATGCAGGGTTTCTGCACTCTTATCGTAAACTGATTTCAGGCGGGTTCCCAGTGCCTGCTTAAGGGCTTCTGTGATGCGCTCCCGCTCCAGATACATCCCGTAACTGTGGCATTGCATCACTATGTGCCCGTCGTAATAATCGAGTATGAGCCCGGGAAGTAAATCTCCTTCGGCAAACACCAATCGGAAAACATTGTTGTCTGCCCGCAATAGACCCAGTTGACCTGTTCTGTATAGCCACGCTTTTTTGATGCGTTCAGAAATATAATGATCATCAGGTTCACGGTTTCCAAAACCTATCATGCGAACGGCAATGCTGCCTTCTGCATAATGCCCGAATCCCAGAAGCTCATCCTTGTTGTCGTATACAGAAACAAGGTCGCCTTCGGCAACAATACCTTTGATTTTTTTGATGGCTCCGGAAAAAATCCAGGGGTGAAACCGTCTGACACTTTGATCTTTCCCTGATCCTAAGATAACTTTGGTTTGTTCCATTGCTATTTTTGAGGCCTCTAAGGTAATCAAACATGTCCCCAACCTGGTCTATTTTCCTCTCCGATTGGAGAAAAGCATTAACGGCGCTCTATGACATCGAAGAGGCAGACAACCTGTTTTTCTGGGCCTGCGAAGAGCTTTTTCAATGGAACAAGCCTCGTGTCGTTATGCTTAAACATCAACAAATGGAGGAGGAATACCGACTGGCCCTTGAGCCTGTGCTCGCAAGGCTAACCACCGGGGAGCCGGTTCAGTATATCTTCCGCAAGGCTTATTTCCTTGAATTTTCTCTGAAAGTGACTCCTGAGGTCCTTATTCCCCGGCCCGAAACAGAGGAGCTCGTGAAATGGGTGCTTGAGGAAAATGCTCACAAAAAGGAGCCTGTTATACTGGATCTGGGCACCGGTAGTGGTTGCATCGCCATCGCGTGCAGCCGTATGCTGCCGGGGTCGAAAGTTTTTGCTCTTGATGTATCTCCCGAGGCACTCTCCATTGCTCGTGAAAATGCAAGCGCAAATAAGGCATCTGTCGAATTTATTCAGGCTGATATGCTTACTTCCTTGCCTGCTGAGATTCCTCTTGCCGATATTATTATCTCTAATCCTCCCTATGTGGGTAAGGACGAGGCTGACGGAATGCGGAAAAATGTTCTTGATTTTGAACCTCATATCGCTCTCTTTGCCCCTGATGATGATGTATTGATTTTTTACAGGGCTCTGCTGCATCATGCTCAGTTTAAACTCAAGCAGGGCTGCTCGCTGTATGCTGAAATTAATGAGAACAAGGCTGATGACCTCTTGTTATTGTGTAAAAAACATCCCGCACTACAGGCTATTCTAAAACGTGATCTGCGGGGTAAATCAAGGTTCCTCAAGGTTACTCGTCTCATCTGATGCGGTTTCCGGTTCTATTCTCCATTCTGATTCTCATGCTGGCCATGCATGCCTGCTTCAATGAGTCTGAAAAGAAGGCTGAATTACCTGCTGAACAACGTTTCCTGAACATGGGCGACTCTGCTCACGAAGTGGGAATAGAAACCTGCAAAAATTGCCACGCTGATAAATTCAATACTTTCATGCAAACCGGCATGGGCATGTCTTTCGGTCCTGCCACAGAGGAAAAAAGCAGCGCCGACTTCTCGGGGCACCCTCTTGTTTACGATGCTGACCTCGATTTTAACTACATCCCTTTTTTTTCGGATGATAAGCTTTTCATTAAGGAATTCAGGCTTGATGGCGCTGATACCATTCATCAGCGTATTCAGCAAATCGATTTTATCGTTGGCTCAGGTCAGCATACCAACAGCCATCTTTTTAAATCCGGAAATTATCTCTTTCAGGCTCCTCTTACCTGGTATGCTCAAAAGAAAAAATGGGACCTCCCTCCGGGCTTTGAAAATGGGTTGAATTCCAGGTTCAGCCGTAAAATCGGCTATGAATGCATGACGTGTCATAATGCTTATTCTGATCATGTCGAAGGAACTGATAATGCTTATTCTTCTGTGCCTCATGGTATCAATTGCGAGCGCTGCCATGGCCCGGGGTCTATTCATGTAAGGAGAAAAATGCAGGGAGAAATGATCGATACCTCCAGATTTACCGACTACTCTATCGTTAATCCTAAAAAATTATCTACTGACCTTCAGTTCGAAATTTGCCAAAGATGCCACCTTCAGGGTAACGCTGTCCTGAATGTTGGTAAGTCTTTCGCAGATTTCAGGCCGGGTATGAAATTGAGTGATGTGATGACGGTGTTCTTGCCAAGGTACGAAGGACCCGAAAATGAGTTCATCATGGCATCTCATGCCGACCGTATGAAAATGAGTAAGTGCTTTACCGCCTCCGGAGATAAAGGTTTTAATTGCATTACCTGTCATAATCCTCATATTAGTGTCAGACAAAGTGGTAAAGATTATTTCAATCATAAATGTCTTTCCTGTCATTCTGATTCCAGACCCTGTCCCGATCCGAAATCCATGGTTAAGGGTGTTCCTTCAAATTGTACTTCATGTCATATGCCGGTGTCGGGTTCTGTTGATATTCCTCACGTCAGTGTTCACGATCACTACATTCGCAGGCCTGTCAGCAGTGAAAAGGTTTCTTCCATACGGAAATTTATCGGTCTCGCGGCAATCAATCATCCAGCTCCTTCAAGTCTTGCCCGTGCTGAGGCTTACCTGAATCAATACGAGAAATTCGACCGGCAACCTTACATGCTTGATTCCTGCTTTCGATATTTGAGGCTCAATGAAAATCAACGTTCTAATCCTGACTGGCTGCCTCTGTGGATTCGATATTATTTCTTGAAAAACGACTTTAAAAAGCTCGTCGAATTTGCTTTACGTAACATCCCCGGCACGAATAAGCCTGCATTCTTTTCACGCACAGATCCTGAAAATAAAGATGCTTACACGGCTTATCGCATTGGCGAGGCCTTCTTTGCAGGCTCGGAAGGATCTCAGGCGCTGCCCTGGTTTCGCGCTGCGGTCAGACTAGCCCCGGGTGTGCCGGAGTTTTTGAATAAACTCGCGTCGGCACTCTTGCAGTCAGGTCAAACTTCTGAGGCTAAAGGGATCTACAGGAACCTGGTGAAGGAGCATCCTTATTTCGCACCGGCTTTTTCAAATTTGGGTTATCTTGTCTATGCCGAAGGTAAGCACACTGAGGCGCACCTTCTGTTTGATGAGGCGCTGCGCCTTAACCCCGATTATGAAGCTGCCGTGCTCAATAAGGCTAACGCCCTTGCCGCTGAACAAAAATTTTCTCAGGCCCGGAAATTGCTGGGCCGTTTCCTTAAACATAGTCCGCGCTCAGAATCTGCACTGGCGCTTCTTAGCCGATTACCATAGTTATGGCGAAAAAGAAAAAAAATAATACTCCTGTAAAGAAGAAGGGAGGATTTTTTAAAAAGGCACTGCTTGCCGCCATTGTTCTCACGCTGGGCTCTTCCCTGGGTGGGGCCTGGTTTTCCTGGAATTACCTGTGGCGGAGCAACGTGAACCAGCGTCCGGGTTCCGGAGATTTCTTTTTTTATGTGAAAACAGGTTCCGGCTTTGATGATGTCATGGCCGGACTCAGGCAGAGCGGCATCCTCCAGAATGAGGCAGCTTTCGAATGGGTCGCACGCTGGAAGAATTATCCCTCTAAAATTAAGCCGGGCCGATATCGCATTCGCGCAGGTATGGGTAACAATGCCCTGGTAAATTTGCTTCGCAGTGGTAAACAAGAACCCATCAGACTGGTGTTGAATAGTTTCAGGCAGATTCCTGAAATTGCCGGTTTTGTGGGCCGCAGGCTTGAAGCTGATTCCGCCTCGCTGGTGGCGATTTTTGAGAATGAAAAAAAATTAAAGTCTCTCGGTCTTCCCCCGGCAGGAGGTTTAAGTGCCATCATTCCCAATACCTATGAATTCTGGTGGAATACTTCGGCTGAAATGTTCTTTGATCGAATGTCAACCGAATACGGTAAGTTCTGGAACAGTGAAAGACGGGCGAAGCTTGAAAGGAAAAAAATAAGTGCCGCGCAGGCTTCTGTTATTGCCAGTATTGTGCAGCAGGAAACCAATTATAAACCCGAAATGCCTCTTGTGGCATCTGTTTATCTTAATCGCCTGAAAAAGGGAATGAAGCTACAGGC
>JBIIMV010000193.1:0-4186 GCA_044337805.1 Bacteroidia bacterium | reverse complement strand
ACATGCATGCCTATAAGGTTTTTACCTGGCACCCTGACCGTTTTGCGGAGCCCCGTGCACTTACTAAAAAGCTCAGGGCAATGGGATTTGATATGGCCGTTATCCTCGATCCGGGTATCAAGCGTGAGAAAGGATATCAGCCCTATGAAGAAGGTCTGGCAAAAGACCTATTCGTAAAATATCCCGATGGCAAACCTTATTCAGGTGAAGTGTGGCCCGGCTGGAGCTGCTTTCCTGATTTTACCTCAGCCAATGTTCGCAAGTGGTGGGCCGAAAAACTGAAGCCACTTGCAGAAGATGGAATAACCGGATTCTGGAACGACATGAACGAGCCGGCGGCATGGGGTCAGCACCTGCCCGACCTTATTGAATTTGATTACGACGGAGAAGGTGCCACGCACAAGAAGGCCAGAAATATCTACGGCATGCAGATGGCACGCAGTACCTATGAAGGTGCTAAAAAACAGATGAAGGGAAAACGCCCCTTTGTGCTCACCCGCGCAGGCTTCTCAGGAGTGCAGCGCTATGCTGCGGTATGGACCGGAGACAATGTCTCCAGTGATGAACACATGATGGCCGGTGTCAGACTCATCAACTCAATGGGTCTTGCAGGCATCTCCAACGCCGGATATGATGTTGGAGGCTTTGCAGGTGAAGCCGGACCGGAACTGATGGCGCGCTGGATGTCGATAGGCGCTTTTTGTCCTTTCTTCAGGGCTCATTCCATGATAAACAGTAAAGATGCTGAGCCCTGGGCCTTTGGAGAAGAAACTGAAGAGATCAGCCGCAACTACATTAAACTTCGTTATCGACTGATGCCTTATATCTATGCTGCGTTCAGAGAAAGCACCCTCAGCGGAATGCCTGTTGCACGCTCCCTGGCCATAGATTATACCCACGACGACAGGGTTTACAACAACCTCTATCAGCACCAGTATCTTTTCGGATCTTCCTTCCTCGTGATTCCGGTTGAAAGCAAAGCATCCTTTACCAAGGTGTTTTTACCTGCCGGTAAGTGGGTGAATTTCTATACCGATGAACTCATGCCCGGTGGCACAGAGCATATTATAGAAGTGAGAAAAGAGCTACTGCCCCTCTATGTGAAGGCAGGCGCTGTTATCCCCATGCAGTCTCAGGTTTATCACTTAAAAGAAAAACCCGAAAAGGTGCTGAACCTGCATGTGTATGGCGGCGCAGACGGAGAATTCGACTATTACGAAGACGATGGAGAAACCTATGCCTATGAATCAGGAGACTACTATAGCCGTAAAATTCGAATGGACTGGAAAAACAGGGTATTGTTTTTTGAAGAAGCACACGGCAAGAGAAAGACAAGATTCAGCAACCTGAGAATTTATTTTCACTCCTGCGAAACGGAAACTGCAAGAATGAATGGGAAAGAGCTCCGCATCACCAATGAAGATGTCAGGTTCATTGAACCTATCTCCGATTTTGATCCCTATCAAAAGCCCACTTTAGAAAGCGGCACCATCCGCGATGTTCCCGTTCTCACCATAGACAACATGGAAGACTCATTCAAAATACTTTTCAACTGATGCCATGAAATCAGCGGTCTGTCTCTTTGCAGTGATGCTGCTTTTTGCCTGCAAACCCTCACTGGATGAACTCCCGATTCCGGGACAGTCTCTCGTGAAAGAGGCCTTTATTCCCTGTACACTTAACCCCGATACTACGCGTCTGGTGATGCAGGATTATATTCCTGATGTTTCCCTCATTGAAGGAGTGAGCGGCGACAGTCGTCTCAGCATTCAGTTATCTGAAGACCATAAGACATGCACCATCATCAGCACAGATGTAAATGTTCCTCCACTTTCTCTGTTGAAGATTAAGGCTGCAGGGCACAACTACTCTCTCTTGCTGAAACGCTCCCGAAAAATAAAGCAACAAATACGCTATGTTGCCTCTTCCGACACCATCAGGGAGGTGCAGTTGGCAGGCGATATCAATGGCTGGACCCCTTCGGTGACGCCCTTCACACGAAATGGAAACAACTGGGAGTTAAACATGATGCTCAATCCCGGCCGCTATGCCTACCTGCTGGTGGTGAATGGCAGATGGATGCGCGACAAAGAAAACAAGGACTCCATCTCAAACGGAATGGGTGGATGGAATTCGGTGTTGAATGTGGGTGCGCAACCTCATCCCAAACGTCCTTTTATCTACCCGTCTTATTCAACAGGCTCCCTCATCACCCTGAATGCGAAAAATGAGCCGGAACACTGGCTGGTTTTGTGGGATAATTTTGACATTACCGGAGTTCTTGAGCGCTCCGGACAAGATTGGCTGATACACATTCCGGACAGGGCAAAAGACAAGCCTGCTTCCGAATTGCGAATATGGTCGTGGAACCGTTATGGTGTTTCCAACGATATCCTTGTTCCCCTGCGTTATGGGCATGCCGTGAAAAAGCCCGCTGATGTGCAGCGTAAGGACAAGTGGGGCATGAGCATTTATTTTCTCATGCCCGACAGGTTTTTTGATGGAAAAAAGGACAACAACCATCCCGTAGCAGATCCTGAAATAGCCCAGCGTGCAAATTATCTCGGTGGCGACCTGGAAGGAATCAGGCAAAAAATTAAATCCGGATATTTTCGTCAGCTTGGCTTCAACACCCTATGGATTTCTCCAACCGTCGCCAATCCTCAAACAGGATTCGTGGAATATCCCGCGCCACACCGCAAATACAGCGGATATCATGGCTACTGGCCGGTCTCCTGTACTCAGACAGATGCACGTTTCGGGAGCAACGAAGAAATGCGTAAGCTCGTAAAAACAGCGCATGCCGCACAGCTCAACGTCCTCGTTGATTTCGTCTCCAATCATGTTCATCAGGAACATCCACTTTACCGTCAGCATCCGGATTGGTTTACAGGCATTGACCTCCCGGACGGCAGGAAAAACATCAGGCTGTGGGATGAATACCGTATCAGCACTTGGTTTGATACCTTCCTCCCCGATATTGATTATTCAAAGCCCGAAGTGGTGAATGCCATGAGTGATTCAGCCGTTAAATGGTTCAGCATGTATGATATCGACGGATTCAGACATGATGCCACCAAACATGTCCCTGAAGCTTTTTGGCGTGCACTCACCACGAAAATTAAAAAACAACAAAGAGAATCGGTTTACCAGATTGGTGAGACTTTCGGCAGCCGCGAGCTTATAGGCAGCTATGTTTCTTCAGGTATGCAGGATGCGCAGTTTGATTTCAATCTGTATTTCGATGCGCGCAGTTCTTTTCTCAATAGTGAAGAATCGTTTGAAAAACTGGCTTCCAGTCTGCAGGAAAGCTTCGATTATTATGGTTACCATCACCTGATGGGAAATGTCAGCGGTAATCACGATTTACCGCGATTTATCTCTTATGCCGGTGAGGGACTTTCCATGCAGGAGAATGATAAGGAGGCTGGATGGAGCAGAGAAATCACTGTCAAAAATAAAAACGCCTATAAAAAACTGGCTCAGCTGATTGCTTTTAATGCCAGTATTCCGGGAATTCCGGTTCTTTACTACGGAGATGAGATTGGCATGCCCGGTGCAGGAGACCCTGACAATCGTCGCATGATGAAATTCAGCAATCTCAAGGCTGAAGAAAAGGCCCAAAAGGAATTAACGTCTAAAATCATGAACATACGCAAAAGCCACATGGCACTCATTTGTGGCGATTTCGATATGCTGCATGCCAAGGGGAGCACCATGGCATACGGACGTTACTACCTTGGAAATGCTGCCTTTGTGTTTTTCAATAAGTCAGCAGAAAAAAAAATAATTAAGGTAAAAATTCCTGATGCCTTCAAAGCTGCTACAATGAAGCGGAACTTTGGCGCTAAGTGGCAACTGAAAGCCGGTTATCTGGAAGTTGAACTACTGCCTTATTCTTTTGAAATTCTCTGCACGGAGTCCTTATGAATTTAACACAGGAAGTCTGTGCCTTGAACCCGCACTTTCGAAATCTTTCAGTCATGATTTTTGATGCCCGCAAGCTGAAATATCTGCAGCACAGGTAAACACCCTCTTTTCTTTTCAGTAATGAATAAAATCTTTTTCTCTCTTTTTCTTCTTGGTTCCTTTCATCTCTCTGCCCAGATAATAAAGGAAAATGTAAAAGCTCCTGCTGCCGGTATCGAGCAGCTTGTCTGGAAGCATCCTGCATGGACAAACAGCG
>JBIIMV010000298.1:0-3121 GCA_044337805.1 Bacteroidia bacterium | reverse complement strand
CCGCAAACCGGAGGTTGAAGCGCATCATGGACTTTGGGGTCTCTCTCTCAGTCCTCGCAGTATGGCCGGTGCTCGCCTTTTTTGTAGACAAACCCATGGCCTTTCTAAAAAATATTTTCAGTGTGCTGTTCGGATTCCACTCCTGGGTGGGCTATGCCCGTGCCATGGAGGATTCCGGTGAACCTCTTAAACCACTGCCACAAATCAGAAAAGGTATTCTGAGCACCGCCGACGGTGAAACCCGGGCGCGCCTGAGTGCTGCTCTATTGAACCGACTGAACCTTCTTTACAGCAAAGACTATTCACCGGTCTATGACCTGGCCATCATCAGAAAGGGCTTTCGAAAGCTCGGCCGCTGATTGACGCAGCATGGCGCTGCAGTGCGCTTTACGCACACCCTGACTTCGCTTAGGTTCAGCAAAAAAATGACAGTTGACGGATAGGAGAGAGGATTATACCTCAACGTGGAGAATAAATTTCTCCCTGAAAAAATCCTGCTGAAGCAGTGCAAAAATCTCTGTTTTTTCTTTCACCCGAATACCCTGAAATTCGTCCCTGAGGTCGCCACCCTTCAGAAACCACCAGCCATGACCTTTGCCGGGCTTAATAAGATGCCTTGTCCATTGCATGATGGTTGCAGCAGGGGCTACCGCACGCGATACCACAAAATCAAAATCCGTATCCAGTGATTCGCAGCGAGCCTTTATGCCGGTAACATTCTGCAGATGAAGCGCCTCGGCAATGTTATTGACAACGGTAATTTTTTTTCCGATGGAGTCGCACAGCGTAAAGCGGGATTGCGGAAAAAGAATGGCGAGCGGAATACCGGGAAAGCCACCGCCGGTTCCAACATCCAGAATGGAGGCGTTGGCAGGAGGTTGAAAACGCAAGGCAAGAGCCAGGGAATGCCAGACATGATGCAGCATGATATGCGCCTCATCTTTGCGGGAAATTACATTGATACGTGCATTCCACTCCCGGTAAAGTTCTGGAAGCATCTGCAACTGCCGAACCTGAATGTCGGTTAGCTGCGGAAAAAAGTCAATGATTGCGGGCGAAGCCTGTTCCTGCTGCTGATCAGGCACCTTCCTGATTTTTCATGATGTTGTAAAGAAATTCCCTCGCACGAAAGAGCTGCGCCTTCACCGTTCCCAGAGGCAGGTCAAGCTTTGCTGAGATCTCTTCATACGACATCTCTTCATAATAGCGCATCTCAACAAGCTGCTTGTATTTGGGTTTTAGCTTCTCCACAACCACACGCAGCATTCTGATGCGTTCTTTCTTCATTACCTTCTCTTCAGGGTCGAGGACATCAGACTTTATATCCATGCTCATTTCTCCACCTTCGTCGTTCACAAAACCCTTGTCAATAGAAATAAGGTGAGCCTTTTTCTTTCGTATGAAGTCGATTCCGTTATTTGAGGCAATCTTGAACAACCAGGTGCTGAAGGCAAAATTCGGAGTGTACTGATGCAGTCTCTTGAAGGCCTTACCGAAAGCCTCAATGGTGAGATCATCAGCATCATCTTTGTTGTTTACCATCTTTAAAAGCATGAAAAAAACAGAATCGCGGTAACGCGACATCAGTTCGGCATATGCCTTCTGATCGCCTTGCCCGAGGGCTGCCTGCACGAGTTTATAATCGTAGAGGGCTTTCTCTGTGAGGTTCTGGTTTACTTCCATGCGTTTTTCTTTCCTATGGCATTTCCGGCAACAAGTCCGGGATACACAAATAAGAGATACACCTCAAAAATAGGAGAAAAAATAATGAGGTCGGTCTCATCAAGCCGCTCAAGTGCTTTACCAACCACGAAAAGAAATGTTACGACCCTAAGGGTGAGCACCGACAATACCAGGCTTGATTCGAAGCCGGTGATCATGAGTCCGATAAAACTCAACAACAGCAGATACTGAGAAAAGAGATAGAGTGCGAGTCGGAATTTATCACCCGACTTGTAGTGTTTAGCCGTTGTAATATGCCTGCGTTTCTGACTTTTCCATGCGCTGTAGCTGCGTTTGGGGTCTGAATAGGTAAAGCTTCCGGGTTCAACTGCAACCCTGAGATTTTTTGCATGACCGACACGGTTAATGAATAAATCGTCGTCGCCGCTTCTGATATGGTATTGCGCACCGAAGCCTTTGTTACGGAAGAAAATATCTTTGGTGTAGGACAAATTTCTGCCAACACCCATGTAAGGTCTTTTCCCGATGGCAAAAGATAAATACTGAAGAGCGCCCATGAAGGTATCGAAGCGAATCAGTTTGTTCAGCAGACCGGGCAGTTTCTTGTAGGCTCCGTAGCCGATAACGATTTCAGTTCCTGTCTGGTAGTGGGCCATCATTTCTCTGATCCACTGGTCGCCGGCGGGTTTACAATCGGCATCGATGAGCAGCAAATGTTCGTATTTGGCACCTTTTATACCGAGCGTGAGTGCCAGTTTTTTATCATGTTCCCTGATTTCCTCTTCTTTGAGGTTAACGAGATGAAGGTTGGCATGCCTTCTCTGAAACTCCTCCAGAAGCTGCTCTGTTTCATCCACGGAACAATCGTTTACCACCACCACCTCGAAGCGGGGATAATCCTGATTAAAAATCAGAGGAAGGTATTCCTGCAACCTCGGACCTTCATTCTTGGCACATATCACCACCGATACAGGCGGTTGATGTCCCGGGTTCTTTTTTGCCTTGAAGAAAGACAGCAAAGAGAAAAATCGGAAGAAGTAGAAAAACTGAATCAGAACAGCCAGAATGAACGCCAGGCTGAGAGCCCAGTTCAACTGCACGGGTATTGCATCCATACTTTACAAAAGTACAGGCTGACTTAGTTCGGTAACGCTTATCTTTGCCGAAGTTTACACGAAGAAATTAACAATCCTGAACACGGGTGTTGAAATTTGAAATTAAGGGACTTGATCCCGGCAGTTCTGCCAGAGCGGGAGAAATCACCACCGAACGGGGAACCATAGAAACCCCCATTTTTATGCCTGTTGGCACGGTAGGCACCGTAAAAGGCGTTTATCAACAACAGCTGGAGCAAGAGATAAAAGCTCAGATTATTCTGGGCAACACCTACCACCTTTTTCTTCGTCCGGGCATGCAGGTGCTGCAACAGATGGGTGGG
>JBIIMV010000192.1:0-4194 GCA_044337805.1 Bacteroidia bacterium | reverse complement strand
ACAATGCCCTTCACATTTTTCCGCTCACCCATTTTTGTAAGCAGGTCGGAGAGCGTTTTTTGGTCAAGCATTTCGTCAAGTAATGCAGGGTTCTTGCGAATCAATTGCTCGAACTCCGCACGCTCAGCCGGATGCATCTCTGCTTTGAGGTAGCGTTCACATTTCTCTGCAAATTGCCAGTCAGTCCACAGAGTTTCCTTCTTCTGTTTTGTTGATGGTTCGGAAGAAAAGTTTTTTCAGCCTTACCATGCATTTGTATTTCTGTGTTTTGGCGTTGTCTGCGTTTGTATAACCGAATTTCTCGGTGATTTGGTTCATGCTCAGGTTGTTCAGATAAAAATCTTCAATCAGACTTTTACAAGGTTCCCCCAGCAACGACATCGCAGCCTCCATTTTCTTCAATCCTTCTTCCTTCATTTCTTCCCCGGTATCTTCGGGGATTTCGACGAAGTCGTCGGGATTGTTGATTTTACCGATAATCGGAGCGGCTTTCCGGATTTTCTTGAGCCAGATATGGCGGGACACGCTATAGAGGTATGTTCCCGCTTTACAACTCAGGGTAAAGCCATCCTGCCTGACTTTTTCATAAAAGACCACAATGGCTTCCTGAAAAGTGTCTTGTGCATCGGCCTCGCTTCCATTGTTGGATATGATAAAGTGGCTAATAGATCCGAAGTGGTTTTTGTAAAGATGCCTAAAGGCATCTTCACTGCCGCTTCTGAGGGCTTCCAGCAACTCTTCTTCTGATGCGAAGACCGATTTCTCCATTTACCGGTGCTTTTAATACCAATTCAGTGGCTGAGGTAACCCCTGAAAAAAAATAATGTGTGAGTGGGTTACCTTTTGGGTTACCCGGGTATAAAGGTGGAAAATTAACCACTCAATCCAATCAAGAACGATGAAAAATCTGTTCAAATTCGTTTGCGCTACTGCTGTAGTTGCTATGTTCGCTGCTTGCGGCGGAAAACATGAAAATGCTGAAGCTCCTGCTGCTGATTCAGCTGTTGCTCCTGCAACTGAAGAGCCAGCTCCTGCTCCTGCAGATTCAGCTGCTGCTGCTCCTGCAGATTCAGCTGCTGCTGCTGCTCCTGCTGAAGCTCACGCTGAAGGCGCTCACTAATCACTTAGTGAATGAAAAAAAGAATCCCGGTTTTGCCGGGATTTTTTTTTGCCTCAACCAATCTTCATTCTTTTTCTTTGTTTTTCAGCTTAAGCGAATGGCCGAGCTTGTTTTTCTTGGTCTCCAGATAAAAAGCGTTGTGTCGGTTCGATGAAATTTCAAGTGGCACGGTTTCGATAATCTCCAGTCCGTAGCCAATTAAACCGGCCCGCTTGCGCGGATTGTTGCTCATGAGTCTTATTTTGGATAAACCACAATCTCTCAATATCTGTGCCCCAACTCCATAATCGCGCTCATCCATTCCAAAACCCAGGCGTAGGTTCGCTTCAACAGTATCCAAACCCTCTTCCTGCAGCTTGTAGGCCTTCAGCTTATTGAGCAATCCAATTCCCCTTCCTTCTTGATTCATATATAATATAATACCTCTCCCTTCTTTTTCTACCATCTCCATGGCTTTGTGAAGCTGGGGACCGCAGTCGCAGCGACAGGATCCGAAAATATCACCTGTCATGCAAGAGGAGTGAACCCGCACGAGAACCGGCTCATCCGCTGTCCAGCTGCCCTTTATGAGGGCCAAATGCTGCTGACCGGTGCTGACCTGCCTGTAAGCGGAGAGCATAAAATCACCATATTCTGTGGGTAAGGCCACGGTGACTTCTTTTTTTATCAGACTGTCGAACTTCAGTCTGTAAGAAATTAAATCTTTTATGGAAACGATCTTCAGGCCGAACCGGTTTGCAATTTTGATTAAGTCGGGAAGTCTTGCCATACTTCCATCTTCGTTCATGATTTCTACAATGACACCTGCAGGTTCAAAACCTGCAAGTCGGGCAAGATCGATGGCTGCTTCGGTATGGCCTGCACGTCGGAGAACGCCTTCACGTTGCGCACGAAGCGGGAAAATATGTCCGGGCTTACCCAAATCGGCTGGTTTGGTATCGGGGTTTATCAGTGCCAATATGGTCTTTGCCCTGTCTGAAGCTGAAATTCCTGTAGTACAGCCATGCCCAATTAGATCAACGGAAACGGTGAAGGGTGTCTCGAAGGCGGCACTGTTTTGGTCTACCATCAGCTGTAGCCCAAGTGCTTCACAACGATCTTCTATCAGCGGGGCGCAGATAAGGCCACGCCCGTGTGTAGCCATAAAGTTGATAATCTCGGGGCTTACTGCCCTCGCTGCACAAACAAAGTCTCCTTCATTTTCTCTGTCCTCATCATCTACTACGATGATAACCTTTCCGTTTTTGATATCCTCGATTGCCTCTTGAATCGAGTCCAGCCTGAATGCTTCCATTGCTGCAAAATTAGCTAAAAGAAAGGGGCTCTGCTCTATGGAAGATCTTTTTCCTTCAGCAACAGTGTTTGCATGCTGAGTTTCTCTCCGCGTAATTCCATCCATACCGGACGGAGCAATCCTCCGCTGCAGGTGATGTTCAGGTAATCTCCGAAAAATGTCTTCGGGTCGGGTACGAACGGACTGGCTGAAACGGGCTTTTCGCTAAAGCTCTTGCCTCCGTCATCTGACCATGCAAGCCATACCTCTGTTTCTGTTGTTTCACCTGCTCTGCGTCTGTCGTAAAACAAGCAATACACCCTTCCGGTTTCTTTGCTCAGGCAGATCCAGGGCATACACTGAGGTGCATTGCCCGGGTCGCGGTTTATTTTTGAAGGTTGGCTCCAGGTTGTTCCTTTGTCATCTGAAAATGATAGCCAGATATCGGGGTCGCCGTTATTGTTTCGGTCTTCGCCCCAGCAAACATAAAATCTGCCGCGATGAGGGCCGTTCGAGCGGTCACATACAAGCACAGGCAAACCATTTGCGCGAAATAAACCTTCCATCTTCATGTCCCAGCCTCCCGGCATTTCACAGATCTTTTTCTCGCGTTGAGAGAATGATTTTCCGCGGTCGGCACTGCTGTTTACCATAAGGCCTTTCGGACCTGCCCAGGCAACAAGCACTGTTCCATCAGGATGAACTGCAGGTACGGCACCCTCAACGGTATTATCGCTGTCAAGACAATCGCCCCTGTAATGGCTAAGAATTTCGGGCTTGCTGAATGTTTTGCCGTTGTTGTAAGAGGCAGAAAATAGAATGGTGGAGCTGTCTCCGGGTTCTTTGCTATCGTATTTGTCAAACTGTGTCCAGGCAACATATATCGTGTCTCTCTCTTTTCCCGGAAGCACATAAACCCAGTGTTTATCCTGATTCTTGCTACCATTCAGACCGGTGTAGCTGCCCTTGTTCCAGCTTGCTCCTCCATCGTCGGAGCGCTGACAAACAATGCGGTCGATCCAGGTTCCTTTTTTATAGTTGCTTAGATGAAAATAGTAGAAACGGCGTCCTCCGCCGGCAACAACACAGGGGTCGCCATATACGCCGTATTTTGATTCCAAGGTTTTATTGGTCCAGGTGCGGCCCGAATCCTTGCTTGTATAAACCCTGTCAAGATTGGAGCCCGCCACCATGAGCGCCGGATCTGCTGGAGAGATAGCAATGCTGACCTCCTCGGGCTCAAAATCATCTGATATGGTAACAGGAGAAAAATCCTGAGCGTAAATATTGTATGTGTTTATAATAAAAAAAAATAAGATATAAACAGCACCGCTGTCAGCAGGAGATTTAAAAACCGTTCTTTTCACACCGCAAAGTAACTATTTTTGCAAGGATGATGAGGTTGCTATTATTGTTTCTGATAACTGTTCAGACGTGGGCAGCTTCGCCATTTTTTCGTGGGAAACCTTTTCCCCGTCTTCCGGTTGACAGGGGATATGAGGCCCTGAAGATTTACAATTATTTTCGTGCGAGGGAGATTTTTTTGAAGCCTTCAAGTCATTGGCCGGTGTTGCATGCGCACGGATTGGCTGTTATTTATTTTCGCACCGATAATCCCTTTTCTGACCCCGACAAAGCTCATCAACAGGCAAGGCTGGCAATAAGCGGTATGTATCTCGCTGATAAGAGAGAATTAAGGCGATTGAAGTTTTACAGTATTGATGTAGATTCTTTGGTGCGCCTGCGATCGGCTATTGAGGCCCGACTTTTCCCCATTAAAACCAAAAACAAATCTTTTGAG
>JBIIMV010000189.1:0-4205 GCA_044337805.1 Bacteroidia bacterium | reverse complement strand
CTTTTACATCATTTTCCTCCTGAAGCTTATCGAGGTATGAGCCCGGTTGAAAGGCATTCTGGTAAAGGTGAAAGAAAAGCTGTTTCAGGGTATCGTTCGAATTGTTCCAATAGGTGAGCTCAAAATTGCCGCTGATGAAATCCATTTTTTCATCAATGGCTGCCTTGATTTTGTAATGTACATCCTGCTGAAAATATCCTGGCTGTGGTGGTCTGTTTTTCCAATAAACGGGATTTTCAGCGGATCGATATTCAACTTGTGTGAAAGCCGGAAATGTGAAGAGGCATAGAAGCAGAGTGAGCGCGCGCATAGAAATTTTCATCTTCTGCGAAGATAAAAAAACGGGGACTCAAACAGCAGCCGCAGGATTATTTTTTGACTCGGCTGCGTGATGTATGGTGTTGTTTAATTCGTAGCCCAGCAGAATTCCGAGCGTATTGAAATACATCCACAGCATCACAACGATAATGGTTCCGATACTCCCGTATAATTTGTTGTATTGTCCGAAATGATTGACATAGTAACCGAATCCTGTTGATATGAGCACAATAAAGGCAGTGGCAAGGCTCGAACCGGCAGAGATGAATTTAAATTTTACTTTTCCTCCCGGACCAAGGAAATACAAGAAGGATAAACCAAAGAAGAACATGGCGAGCAGTACAATCCATTTGCCTACAATGATAGACCAGTAGCCGATACCACTTGTGATCCATCCGTGCTCCATCAGCATTTTTAGGATTACTTCGCTCAACACAAGCAGCGTTATCCCTGCGACCAATACAAAGGTGAATATGGTGACAAGGAGTAAAGAAATTCCCCATATTTTGAGTGCATTCCTGTGCTCTTCAAAATGACTTGTTTCGTTGAATGATTTTATCATTGCATGAACCCCGTCGGTGGTAAGATACAGGGCGAAAAAAAAACCGAAAGAAAGTAATCCGCCCTGTTTGTTTCTGATCAGATCTTCTATGGTTTCTTCCGTTGCTTCATAGGCATTGGAGGGCATGATTTCAGCAAGAATTTCAAGCAGTGAATCCTGAAAATCTTTAATTGGCACATAGGGTATCAGGGTAAAAAGAAAAATGATGGAGGGGAAGATGGCTAGAAAAAAGCGAAAGGCAAGACTGGAGGCACGCATGCTCAGTGACGCATTGTTAAGGCCTCTGATAAAGAAAACCATCACTTCAGTGAGACTCACTTTCTCAAAGCCGGGAATATAAATTTTCTCTCCCGCAGCATGCAGTTTGTCAAGTACTTTTTTAAGGACCGGTATCTGATGAATAAATTTAATCACTCCGCCTTAAGGCTTAAATCCATACTGCGGTATGAATGTGTGAGCGCTCCAAGTGAAATATAGTTCACTCCGGTTGCCGCATACTCTTGAATATTGTTTCTGTTGATACCTCCGCTTGCCTCTGTTGGAACTCGTCCGCCAATGAGGTCAATCGCTTTTTTCATCTCGCCGGGACTGAAATTATCGAGCAACAATCTCGTAACGGGTTTGCAGGCCAGGGCGTTTTCTATTTCTACAGAATTTCTGACCTCCACTACAATAGGTATGGACAGCTGTTTTGCTGATATATAATCATGGGCTTTCGTGATGGCTTCTTTTATTCCCCCGCAAAAGTCAATATGATTGTCTTTGATGAGTATCATGTCATAAAGACCGAAGCGGTGGTTTTGTCCTCCGCCATGCACAACAGCCTTCTTTTCGAATTGCCGGAAGCCCGGTGTTGTTTTACGGGTGTCGAGCAGTATGCAAGGGTAGTCTTTTACGAGGTCACACAACTCTCTGGTAAGTGTTGATACACCACTCATACGCTGTATGAAATTCAGTGCAAGACGTTCAGCACTGAGCAGACTTGCTGCATGGCCATTCACCCGGAACACAACACTGCCGCTCTCTGCAAAATCACCATCGACCCGGAGTGGAATGAATTCAATTTGTTCATCCACCATTTTGAATACCTTTTCCGCTACTTTCAATCCTGAGAGGGTAACATCTTCTTTTGCAATAAGTCGGGCTTTACTGTTTCCAATTCCTGATAAACAGGCAAGGGAGGTGCAGTCGCCTGTGCCCAGATCTTCATCAAGGGCCATTCTGATGAACGCTTCTTCCGTCATTTCTCTTTTTCTATTCTGAATTCCCTGAGCAGAAAATTCTCGTTTTGCTTTTTGAGATAAAGGTAGGTCCTGAATGTTGAGCCATTCTGTGTTTCAAGTTTTCCTATAGAATACCTTGAGCCGTCTGTCGCTGTTCCTTCATGGCGACTAATAAAGTTCCTGGGTGGGTTTTTGAGGAAAAAATCCCGCAAAAGTAATTCTGATTGGGCCTTGCTGAACAGCCCCTCATTTCCCGGTAATTTCAGCTCTACAGAGCTGCCGAAATATCTAGCAATGCTTCTGTGGTTGGCATTGGTGATTGCCTGATGAATATCAGCCACAGGGTCTGCAAGGTTGAGACTTAGCAAACAAAAAAATATCTGAAAAAGGATTCGACTCATCAGGGATGCCCAAAAATAGCTTTTTGTAGTGTTTATGTTTTCAAAAATCAAGCCATTTTACTCCCTTTGTACCATGAAGGTCTTGTTTTGTCCGGTCGGAAAGACGGAAGGAGCTCCTGTTGAGTTGCTCATGAATGATTATTCTCTGCGAATCGCACGTTATTTCCCTTTTTCTGTTGAGCCTGTGGATACGCGCAGGTTAGGCCGAATGTCTGATGAGGCAAGGCAGAGGGAGGAAGAGAGCCGACTTCTACTGGAAAGGATTGAACCCGGAGATTTTCTTGTTTTATTGGATGAGCGCGGCCGCCAGCTCGATTCGCCGGAGTTTGCAAATTCCTTGTCTTCGATATTTTCAGGAGGCAGGAAGCGTCTTGTTTTTTCTTCCGGTGGTGCCTTTGGTTTTAGCGATGCAGCCCGCAAAAGAGCCGATATGCTTTTGTCGCTCTCAAAGATGGTCTTTCCGCACCAACTGGTAAGGGTCATTTTTCTTGAACAGCTTTACCGTGCTGCCAATATTTTGCATGGGGGCAGCTATCATCATGTCTGAGCTCCGATGATGTTGGCGTAAACTCCGGCATATCGTGAAGCGCCTCTCTCCAGGGATCCATACTCTTTCGCTGCTAACCTGAGTTTTTCACTGTCTGCCGGAGAAGCTACCGCAATGGTGTGCGCCATCGCTTTCATGGATGCGTCATCAAAATCGCTCATGACCCATCCTGCATCTGAGCGCTTTACAATGTCGGCTACATCACCAACTCCCGCGTTACACAATACCGGTACTCCCATAGCCATGAGCTCGGCCAGCTTGGTGGGGGAGCTGGCTTTCTTTGAATAGGAGGGTAGTATGAAGAAAACCGAAAGCTTACTCATAGCAATCAGAGCGGGCACCTCATCGCGCTCTGCGGGAATAACGCGCAGCATGTCTTTGGGCACGCCATACCGTTGGCACCATTCGTTCAGTTTGTCGGGCGAATCTTTCGTAACTACCAGAAAAATCATCCCTGGCTTCTCTTTCAGCAGAAATGAAAAAAATCGTATCATCTCTTCACCCATATACCAGGTTCCGAGTGATCCAAGGTAAATCATGATTTCGCTTTGCTCCGGTATGGATAGTTCCTGCCTCCTTCGTTGTGTTATGCCGGCACTCAAAGTGGCCGGATTAAAGTGCTCAAGGTCTGCGCAGCAAGGAATAACGGTAATTTTTCCCGTATCGATATCTTTCAGTTTCCAATGGAGAATTTCCTGTTTTGCTGATTCGGTCAGACTGATTACGTGAGCTGATTCCTGAAGGAAGGCTGTCTCCTTTTTTTTGAAGTAGCGATATATCAGGGAAAAAACCGGATTACTCAGCGACCATATTTTGCCGTCTACCCGCTCATCTGCCCAGAATCCCCGCATGTCAAAAAGAAAAGGAATGTTAAACTTTTCTTTAATATGGAGTCCTGCAAGGGCACTGATATAACTTCTGCAATGCACCATCCTGATGGTGTTCTCCTGAATGATTCTACCGGCTACGCGCTTCATAATCAAGAGGTCTTTAAGGGTAGAAAGCACCGGTGGACTCTTGGTGTAAAGGCAAGGATACCATTGAATCCCCGCCGCTTTAAGGATGTTATTAATCTTGTCTTGTCCTTCTTGAAATCGTTCTTTCTTTTCAAAACTGACCAGATGAAACCTGTATCCTGAACGGCTGAGAACACT
>JBIIMV010000188.1:0-4220 GCA_044337805.1 Bacteroidia bacterium | reverse complement strand
TTCTTGTTTCAGTGGTATTTCTTGTAGAGCTACAGCATGCAGCCAACTGGCTCTATGGAACCCTGGGTTTGGTTTTGTTCAGTCTGATTTTACTGCTTGCCATCAGGATCTACCGCAAATTCAGAGAAGGCAAAAAATCCTGAGCCAAAAATCGTCAAAATGGCTAATTTCACACGCTTTTTTGACACATGCTGCACTTTCTTGAGGGGAAAATCGAAGAACTGACCCCCACCTACGTTGTTCTAAACTGTTCAGGAACAGGCTATCTGCTCCATATTTCCTTAAATACCTACACCCCTCTCCTGCAGAAAAAGGAGGTCCGTTTACTTACTCAAGTAACTGTAAATCAAATGGATTACTCTCAAACTGCCTTTGGGTTTCTTACCGAAGACGAGCGCATGCTTTTCAAACACCTGATATCAGTTTCAGGGGTAGGCGCATCATCAGCACGCATGTGCATCTCCTCGTATGCTCCGTCTGAGCTGGTGCAGCTGATCGTGTCGGGAAATGCAGGGGCATTGAAAAAAGTTAAGGGAATCGGCGAAAAAACGGCACAGAGAATCATCGTAGACCTCAAAGACAAGCTTTCCAAAGCCGGGGGTGGCGAGCTGGCACAAATTTCATTAACAGGCGGCAATAAAAACCGTGAAGAAGCGTTAATGGCCCTGGTGATGTTGGGCTTTGTCAGAAATCAGGCCGAAAAAGCGGTAGATAAAGCCATGCAGTCAGCGCAGGCAGACCTATCGGTTGAAGAGTTGATAAAGCAGGCCCTCAAAACCTTATAAGGAAAAAAAATTGCGTTCGCGCTACAGGCATACGAACTGGGTTGTTATTGCAACCTTGCTGCCATTATTGGCCTTGGTTTTCGGCTCATCAGCCGTTACCCGGCCGAGAATGGGCAGGCACTTTGCCCTTTCTCTCCCTGCCGATTCAGTGAAGACCAAGCGAGACTCCCTGAAACTGCGCTTCCCCTTTTCCGACAATCCTTACGACCCAACCGACAGCGATCCACAACCGGTCATCCGTCTGGGCGACCCCAACAACATTAAAAACTCTGTCGATTACGATCCTTCCACAGGCAACTATGAGTTCTCAAGTAAGATGGGAGAACTCGATTACAGACATGACTCATACATGACCTTTGAGGAATACAGGAATTATGACATGCGAAAATCTTTGCAGGCTTATTGGAAGCAAAGACATGAGGCAGAAAAGGTAAACAGCACCAAGGCCCTGATTCCAAAAATCAATGTGAAGGGAGAAGCGTTCGATCGGATATTCGGAGGCAACACCGTCGACATCAGACCCTCAGGATCCGCTGAGCTCACCTTCGGCGTAAATACCAACAGGAACCAAAATCCCGCCATTGCTGAAAATCAGCGCAAAGTGAGCAATTTCGATTTTCAGCAAAAAATACAGCTCAACCTGCTCGGAAAGATTGGAGAGAAACTGAAAATCACCACCAACTACAATACCGAGAGCACCTTCGACTTCGAAAATCAGATGAAAATCGAATACACCGGATTTGAAGACGAGATATTAAAGAAAGTGGAGGCCGGAAACGTTAACCTACCGCTCAATGGGACGCTGATTACAGGAAGCCAGAGCCTTTTCGGTATTAAAACGCAGATGCAGTTCGGCAGAACCACCGTAACCAGCGTATTCTCGCAGCAGAGAGGTCAGAAACAAGAGGTAAATGTTCAGGGAGGGGCACAAATAACACGCTTCGAGGTAACCGGCGACAACTATGAAGCAAACCGACATTTCTTCCTTTCTCAATATTTCCGGGACCAGTACGACCGGGCGCTCTCCAATCTACCGTTGATTCAAAGCGACGCGATGATTACACGTATTGAGGTTTGGATAACCAACATGACAGGAGCGGTTGACAACACGCGCAATCTGGTTGCCTTTTACGATTTGGGAGAGTCACGCAGAACCAATGATCCGACAAACCCCCTGAATGCCAACCAGACATGGTTTGCAGATGGGTTCGTTGATCCACCCTTTTCAGAAAACTCAGGTCCATACCCCGATAATGAAGGCTCCAACAACCTCTACGACCGTATCACCGGAGAGGCCAGGTTCTCCAACCTCCGGAATGTGTTTCAGGCAGCAAACATCCTTGCTCCCTTTAACACCTTTCCGAAACCTATTCTCGCACCGGTTCAGGACTATGAAATTCTAGAAAATGCACGACGCCTGAACACCTCAGAATTCAGTTTTAATCCCAGGCTGGGATATATTTCACTCAATCAGGCCCTGAACAACCAGGAGGTTCTGGCAGTAGCATTTCAGTACACGGTAGGAGACAAAACATATCAGGTTGGAGAATTTTCAACCGACGGAACAGCACCGCCAAATGCACTTTTCCTAAAAATGCTCAAAGCCAGCAATGTTAGGGTAAGACTACCTATCTGGGACCTGATGATGAAAAACGTTTACAGCATCGGAGGATATAACATTAGCGACAAAGACTTCAGGCTGGATATTCTTCATGCCAATCTGGAAAGAGGTGTTGATTTAAATTTCATTCCGGAAGGCGCAGTGAACAAGCAGGTTCTCGTAAGAGTGCTGGGTATGGATAAAATCAACAACCAGCAGGAGAGGATACCTGACGGTGTGTTCGATATGATAGATGGGGTGACCATCAACAAGCAAAACGGAAGAATTTACTTCCCTGTGAAGGAACCCTTTGGCTCCTATCTGAGAAGTCAGTTTCTCCCGGCCGAACAGACCATGGCTAACAAGTATGTATTTCAGGAGTTGTACGACTCCACCAAAACAGCAGCCCAGCAGATTCCATCTAAAAACCGTTTCAAAATCAGAGGCCAGTACAGCTCGGCATCAGGTTCAGATATTCCACTGAATGCAACCAACGTTCCACAAGGCTCCGTTACCGTTACCGCAGGCGGAAATGTGCTCAGAGAGAACGTTGACTACACCGTTGATTATGCCTTAGGGCGGGTAAAAATTATTAACGAAGGTATTGTTGCATCGGGGCAACCCATCAAGGTGAGTCTTGAAAATCAGAGTGCATTTAATATTCAGCAGCGAAGATTATTCGGTACACATATAGACCACAAATTCAGCAAAGATTTCACCCTGGGCGGAACAATCATTAACCTCTCAGAAAGACCTCTCACCTTTAAGGTAAATCAGGGAGACGAACCCATCAATAACACCATTTGGGGACTGGATGCGAATTACAGGACCGAGGCTCCATTTTTAACAAAGATGGTAGACAAGCTTCCTTTTATCGATACCAAAGAAAAATCAACCCTTAGTCTTCAGGGAGAAGTCGCCAATATCATACCCGGCCATCACCGCTCGGTGGGTAAAACCGGGGTATCTTATGTTGATGATTTTGAAGGAAGTCAGGCACTGATAGACATCAGACAGTGGCAAAACTGGAGCATTGCCTCCATTCCTCAGGGCCAACCGGATTTGTTTCCTGAAGGTCAACTGGTCAATAACCTTGCCTCAGGATTCAATCGTGCAAAGCTTGCATGGTATGTCATTGACCCCTTATTTTTTCGTCAAAACAGTCTTACACCAGACCACATCAGAAACGACAAAGCGATGCGGTCAAATCACTTCATGAGAGAAGTTCTTGAAACCGAAATTTTTCCCCAGAAACAACTTGCTCAGAATCAGGTAGGGAATATTCCGGTGCTGGATTTAACCTTCTATCCAAAAGAACGTGGTCCGTAT
Organism: Bacteroidia bacterium; assembly: GCA_044337805.1. GTDB lineage: Bacteria > Bacteroidota > Bacteroidia > UBA4408 > UBA4408 > JBEGML01. The sequence continues at coordinate 506 of JBIIMV010000188.1, read as the reverse complement.
AACTACGACGTAACCCCCGGTCGCTTTTCAAGCGGAGTAAATGCCGACGGAGACCTGCTCGAGCCTACCAAAAGATGGGGAGGTATTATGCGCAGGATAGAAACCACAGATTTCGAGACAGCCAATATTGAGTATCTGCAGTTCTGGCTGATGGACCCATACAACGAAGACAACAAGGACCCAAATACTTCAGGAGAACTCTTAATTCACTTTGGTGATATCAGTGAGGATATTTTACGCGATTCGAGAAAAGCCTTTGAAAATGGATTACCCACCAGCGAGCCACCTGCGGATCCGAATACACTCGACACAACCGTATGGGGTAGAATTCCCTTTACCCAGCAGTTGGTCAATGCATTTGATAATAATCCTGATACACGCGGCTTTCAGGACGTGGGACTTGACGGACTGAGCAATAGTCTGGAAAGAACATTCTTCGATTCAAGCTACGTATCAAAAATTTCCGCCGCCTTCGGAACAAGCTCCAGCGCGTATCAGAAAGCAGA
>JBIIMV010000186.1:0-4237 GCA_044337805.1 Bacteroidia bacterium | reverse complement strand
TGAACTTGCTATCCAGGTCGATGGAGAGTCGGATGGTGTTTTTGATTCCACAGATGTTGCATGGTTTTTTGCTAAAGGACCTCACAAATGGAAAACAGGAGGCTCTTGTTCGGGGTTTTCTCATGAACTTCATTTATACAGCGATTCGTCTTTTTATTTCGTAGTATTCGATCAGGGACCAGGACTCAGAATCGGCTCTCGTGGAATAATTAATGAGCCTGCAACGGGAACAGTGACTTCATTTGACGACTACCTATTTTATGAAAATGAAGCCGTTAATGTTGTTAAATCCGGAAGGCAGTGGCTAGGTGAGACCTTTGACTTAGTAACCAATTATACTTTCCCTTACAATATTGCGAATGTGGAGCCCGGACAGCCAGCGTTTATCAGGGCTCAGGTTGCAGCGAGGAGTCGGCCTGCCAGTAGTTTCAGTATTCAGTGCCAGGGCGGATCACTCCAGTTGACCCCACCTGAGGTTGATATCAATACCTATTTTGCTGATCCTATCGATCTCGCACAGGCCTGTGATACCTTTATCACCAGTGGAAATAACCTCACTGTGAATGTCAGATTTAACAAATCTCCTCTATATAGTTCCGCAATTGGGTATCTTGATTTTTTCGAAATAATATTTAGAAGAAAATTGAAACTATCCGGTGGCGCTATGACTTTCAGAGATAGCCGTTCCTTATCTTCTTCAGGGGTTTACGATTTTCTTATTGAGGATGCTGGAGCATCAACCATAGTATTAGACATAACTGACCCTCTGCGCCCGGTAAAAGTCCCTGTGAGTCTAAATGGTGCAATCCTTAGTTTTAGAGCACTAACGGATACATTGCGTGAATATGTTGTCTTTAATTCCGGAAGCAATGATATTGGTGTACCTGTTTATGCAGGAAGGTTGACGAATCAAAATCTTCATGGACAAGGTCCGGTGGAATACGTCATCGTTAGTCATCCGGATTTTTTAACTCAGGCTGAGCGTCTTGGAAATTTTCATTCCAGTGTAGATGGACTTTCTTACATCGTGGTAACCCCTCAACAGATCTACAATGAATTTTCAGGCGGCAGTCAGGATCCAACGGCCATCAAGCAGTTTATGAAGATGCTCTACGACAGGGCTGCTACCCCTGAGGAAAAGCCCAGTTATCTTCTTCTTTTTGGCGATGCATCCTATAATATCCGTAACAGGTCCACGGCGGGTAACACGAATTTTGTTCCTTCTTACCAGAGCGCCAATTCAAAGTCATACATCAACTCATATGTCTCGGATGACTACTACGGTCTGCTTGATGAAAATGCGGGCGAAGGTCTGGCCGATGAGGTGAAGCTTGGAATTGGAAGAATACCGTCTAAAAATATTTCCGAGGCCACAGGTGTAGTGGATAAAATCGTTCGGTACTACAACCGCACTCCTTTAGAACAGGCCTCACTCAGTGCCTGTGAATCTTCCTCTGCCTTTAATAACGGAGACTGGAAAAACATGATTGTATTTATTGCAGACGATGAAGACAGTAATCTTCATTTGAACAATTCAAACGAGATTGCAAACTATGCTGACACCACCTATCCATCATTTAATATTGAGAGAATCTACCTTGATGCATATAAGCAGCAATCAGGTGCCGGAGGCAAGCGTTACCCTGATGTAAAGTTGGCGCTTAATCAGCGTGTGAATCGTGGTGCGCTCATTGTGAATTACATAGGCCACGGTGGAGAAACCGGTTGGACAGAGGAGAGGATTCTGGAAGTTTCCGATATCGCTTCATGGCAGAATGATGAGCGCACTCCGTTGTTTGTTACCGCCACCTGTGAATTCAGCAGATTCGATGACCCGGCAAGGACTTCCGCCGGAGAGGATGTTATTCTTCGCGCCAACGGGGGGGGAATTGGATTGCTCACCACGACCCGACTTGTTTATGCAACCTACAACCAGACGCTGAACGTTAACTTTTTTATTGATGTGTTTGGCAGGGATTCACTTACAGGGAAGCCCAATCGAATAGGGGATATTTGCAGACAAACGAAAAACCGGAGTGCAACGAGCCTGGCGGTCAATCATAGGAATTTTACGCTGCTTGGAGATCCTGCTATCCGATTGAAATATCCCACTGAAAATGTCAGGTCGCTCACATTGAACAGCAAGCCTGTTTCTGTTAGTGCGGATACCATGAAGGCACTCAGCAAAATCACAATAACCGGAGAAGTTCTGGATGAAACCGGAAACCGACTTAACAACTTTAATGGAATCATTTATCCAACCGTATTTGATAAAGCATCTAAAGTGGTAACACTTGGAAATGATCCCGCTTCACCACCAACTTCTTTTTTTACAAGAAAGAATATTATCTACAAGGGCAAGGCAAGTGTGGAGAGTGGTGTTTTTTCTTTCAGTTTTATTGTCCCCAAAGACATCAATTATCAGTTCGGTAAAGGGCGAATCAGCTATTTTGCCATGAACGACAATGTAGATGCAAATGGGTATTCAGATGATTTCATTGTTGGCGGAAGCAATCCTAATGCTGCAGACGACACCCAAGGGCCTGCGATTGATTTATTCATGAACGATAAGAAATTTATTTCGGGCAGTTTGACAAATGAAGATCCTGACCTGCTGGCTGTGTTGTTTGATGACCATGGAATAAACACCGTGGGAAATGGAATTGGCCATGATATTGTAGCCATTCTGGATGAGCGAAGTGACAAGCCCATAAATCTGAATGACTACTATCAGTCAGACCTAAACAGCTACCAGAGTGGGTCTCTGCGCTATCCGTTTTATGATCTTGCAGATGGTAAACATACGCTTTCACTCAAGGCCTGGGATGTTTATAACAACTCAAACTCCTCCTATCTTGAATTTGTAGTGGCTAAGTCGGCTAATCTGGCTCTGGATCATGTTCTGAATTATCCCAATCCATTTACCACGTTTACCCGATTCATGTTTGAACATAACAAGCCTTGTGAAACACTTGATGTAAACATTCAGATTTTTACTGTTTCAGGGAGATTGATAAAGACGCTGGAGCAGGTTGTAAAATGTGAAGGTTTCCGTTCTGAAAGCATCACGTGGGATGGTAAGGACGACTTCGGTGACAATATTGGCCGCGGGGTTTATGTTTATCGACTCAAGGTTACAGCTTCAGACGGCACGTGGGCCGATAAATACGAAAAACTCGTGCTACTCAAATAGAAGTGACGTATTGCGCAATTGTTCAATCTTTTTAATTTTGCCTCCCCTTGATGAAAAAAACAAATAAAAATTTCCGTTGTGGCGTTTGTGCTTTTCTGTTCCTGATTATCGGAGGGCAAAGCTCAATAGCGCAAATTACCCTGGCTCAGCTTGGGGGTCGCGAAATCAATACCATAACCACAGCTGTCCCATTTCTTATGATTTCTCCCGATGCACGTGGGGGCGGAATGGGGGATGCAGGTGTTGCATCTTCGCCTGATGCTAATTCCATTCATTGGAATCCGGCCAAGCTCGCTTTTGCTGATAAGAATATTGGTATTGCAATGAATGCCACCCCCTGGTTACGCCGGCTGGTACCGGATATCTGGCTGAACTACTTATCCGGCTATAAAAAGCTCGGAAAAAATCAGGCGTTTGGGGCGTCTATCCGTTATTTTTCCCTGGGAGCTATCACATTTACGGATATCAATGGAAATATTACAGGCAACTACAATCCCAACGAGTTTGCCTTGGATGTTGTTTACAGCAGAAAATTAAGCGATAATTTTTCGGGAGGAATGGCCTTGCGGTACGTTTTTTCTAACCTCACCCAAGGTGTGAATGTTCAGGGAGCCAATACTCAACCCGGTCAAACTGTTGCTGCCGATGTCAGTGCCTACTACACCAAGCCTGATCTTGAATTGGGCTCCCGCTCCGGTAAATTATCAGCCGGGATCAATATTTCCAATATTGGAGGTAAAATACGTTATTCCGACAACAACGATCGTGACTTTATCCCAATCAATTTACGCTTGGGCTCGGGGTTGACATTAAACCTTGATCAATACAATTCTGTGACGTTTCTTCTTGATTTAAACAAGCTCCTGGTACCTACTCCTCCTGTCTATCTTTTGGATTCCGCCCGAAATAATGTCATCGGTCCTGATGGGAAACGTGTCATAGAGAGAGGCAAGGATCCCGAACGACCTGTTGTTTCCGGAATGTTTGGTTCCTTCAATGATGCGCCTGACGGCATGGGAGAGGAGTTTAGAGAACTAACTTACT
>JBIIMV010000185.1:0-4250 GCA_044337805.1 Bacteroidia bacterium | reverse complement strand
TTTCCATTTTTCTTTTTTCATAGTCCAGATTCGAAGCCGTAAAACTGAGCAGTTGAAATGGTTTCAGCCGGGTGCTGTCGGGGTTTTCCGGCCTCTGCTGTTAGGTATTGATTTTCTCATCTAACCTTAATTTCGTAATCCTGAGCGCTCTGTCTGCGCTCTAGCCCTTTTTCTTTTCTTTGTATCTGAAAAACTTGTATGTGATGAAACGCTGGTCCGGATTTGTTCTACTGCTCCTTGCAGTGTCCTTGCTCGTATTTTTGTATTTCAAATACCGTGTGGCTCCTGACTCGGCTCCTTTCTCCATGGTGCTGGAAGATATTTCAGGTAACAATGTGGTTCTTCCTGTTGGTGGGAAGCCGGTGGTGCTTTCTTTGATGCAAAGCTGGTGCGGCCCTTGTATTTCTGAAATGAACCAGTGGGCCGATACGATTTTGTCTTACCCCGTTGCACCGTTTCATGTGGTGGCTGTGACCGATGAATTGCCTGAAATTACCATGAAACTCTCATGGCGCTGGCAAGAGGTTGGTGCTATTAATTTGCTTAGATCCAGAACTCCTTTTTCTGACATTGGAATTATGGCCTTTCCCACAAATTATATTTTTAACCACCAGGGGCTGGTGATGTATAAACAGGTCGGTCCGCTTGATCTCGCTGACCCTGAAATTCGTAATATGCTTCACCTGCGATGATAGATGCCATTCAGGATCTGTTTGTTTATCCTTTCAAATCATTAGGTGGTATCAGGGTCAAACAGCTCGAAATCCTTTCTGACCATTCTGTGCGCTTCGATAGAAAATGGATGCTTACTGACGAAAATGGACTGTTTCTTACTCAACGCGATATTCCTGCTCTCGCCCGATTCTCATTGAGCATTATTCAGGAACTGCAACTCAAGGTTTCTTTTGATAATCAGGCTATTTCTTTTCCTGCTGTTCTTGACGCCGGTAACGCAGTTCCCGTGAAGGTTTGGGGACGCGCGGTAAATGCACTTCAACCTGTCGACCCCGCGCTGTCTTCCTGGTTTTCTGATTTGCTCAACCGCAAGGTTTTTCCTGTATTTTTTTCTCCGCTCGCCAATAGCCCTCGGCATCGGGCAGCGGCCTTTTCGGATTCTTCCCCGCTTCTGGTTATTTCCCGCGGTTCTCTGGATGCGCTTAATGCCAAACTTGCTAATCCCGTCTCCGCCGGATCTTTCCGGCCCAATATTGTTCTCGCCTCCGACGTCGCTTTTGTCGAAGATCAGGCGAGTGAGATAACTTCGGGTGGGGTGTGTATGAAGTTTCTTAAATATTGTAACCGATGTATCATGGTGAACGTTGACCCTGTTCTGGGTGTCAGATCTCCCGGCGCTGAACCGCTGAAAACATTGTCCTCTTTCAGGCGATTTGAAGATGGTAAAGTTAAATTTGGGGCTTACTTTTCTCCCACGGCAGGATTTTTAAGGGAAGGTGACGCCTGCCATCTTATTAGCCATGAATCACGATCTTAAGGTAGGTATCTATAGACACTTCAAAGGTGCCGAATATAAAGTAATTGGCTTGGTGCGTCATTCCGAATCTGAAGAATGGATGGTTCTCTATCATCCTATATCTATGCCCGATAATCTCTGGGTGAGACCTCTGAAAATGTTTCTTGAGGTCGTTCCGAACCCGGCTGGGGGAGAGCCGCTGCGTCGCTTCTGCTGGCTTAGAGAATGATAAACATCATTAAATGCAAAATCCCGGATAAACCGGGATTTTACAAACCAAACAAACAACAGACAAGACCAATAACGTCTAAGGAATTTTGACGACAGAAATATTTTTCACCGCCGCTTCACCACTCTGGACCCTGATCAGATAGGTGCCGCTTTCCAGCATAGCTAAATCAATTGTTATATCATTCCTTCCCGATACTACGGGATACCATTGTTTCAAATAACATCTGCCTTGCATATCCAGCACGGAAACAACAACCATGCCCGAATTCTTGGCTCCGAAACTTAACTTGAACGCTTCCCTTACAGGGTTTGGATAGGCCCTGAACGAGGTGCTCTCAATTCCGCTATCACCCAACCCAAACACAATGTCCTGTTCCACACTGAGGTTTACCTCTCTCTCTGTACTGTCTTGTGTTAGTTCAACCATAACCGGGTAGGTAATTCTGTTAATGACTTCCGGATATACCCAATACGTCCCTGCATCCAGGTTTGTGAGTGAATAAGTCCCATTTTGGGCTGATTTTGTCCTTTTTATTGCTAACTGGTTGATTTCCAGCAATAAAATATCAACTCCTCCTATCGGGTCGCCTTCGGCCCGGAAACCTCCCTCTCTGATATTTCCCTCGATTCCTGCAGTTCCGCCCTGAATCGTCCCGGTAACTAACCTGATGGTATCTACATAACACCCGCAAAAGGCGCTCGTCTGCTGCGGAAGTAGTGTTGGAATGCCTGATGACCAAAACAAGACGTCTCCCTGATAGGTGGGCATAAGGCTTTCGTTACCGGAAAAACTGCTGTTGGCCTCAGCACGGAATAAATAGGTTCCGGAACTCAGCCCGGTTGAAAAATATCCTGACGAATCGTTGCTTAGGGTATCTATGGCTTGCCATCTGCCACTAAGGCTATCAAGCATCAAAACTAAAACCTCACAATCTGAACAGGGGGCACCGCTCAGCTCTGCATAAATGTAAACACCTGTCAAACCCGGACCGAAACCGCCAAGATTCAAATTCATACAAATTGAATCTGTACAAATCCCACTCGTATCAGCCACGCGCAAACAAACCTGATAACTCCCCCCACCTGGGTAGGTATGGTTGAATGTATGCTGTAAGGTATCTCCGGTAAAACTTAAAACACTCCCGTCACCTGTATATAACCGGTATTCATAGGCCCCACCTGAATTGCTTTGATAACTGCAGGAAAATGTTGCGGAAAATCCAAGTGGCTGCACACTGAAGGAGGCAGCACAAACCGGAGGTGCTGCAACCACAATGGTGTCGCAATAATTGCTGCTGCAGCCCGGACCGCTCATTTCCAGACAAACAGGGTATGACCCCTGCCCCGGAAAGGTGTAGGAAATATTTGTTCCGGTCAAATTTACATCTCCCCCGGGTGTGGTTATTGTCCAAGAATAAAAACTCGCAGCGCCGCTTCCCTGAAATTGAAATTGATAGTCGTTTGGATTGATTGGGTCGGGAATTGAAATGAAAAATGACTGACAGACGGGCTGGTTCACTCCTATGGAATCACACTGTATGGAAAAGCAGTTTCCACTCGTGTCAATAATTTGAAGGCAGTACTCGTAATAACCGGGAACAAAACTGGAGTCTGTATAAAATTGAAAGGTTTGCCCCGTTCCGCTTATTCCTTGAAAATCCCAGTAATAATAAGCTGTCAGACTGGGGTTCGGAATGGATATTTCCCACAAAATGCTGTCTCCTGAAATTTGGCTGCTTACGTTCAAGGGTACGCTGCAGCTGTCGGTGATGATGCTTAGTAGTTGGCAGATGGTATTCTGACAAAACCCTGCGTCTTGGATGGTTAGACAAACTTCAACGTCTCCGGGGCTTACAAACAAATGCGACACACCTGACCATACATCTACACCCGTGGCAAAATAGTTGCCGCCATCACCAAAATCATAAAAAATCGAGGTAATGGAATCAGACGATATGCTCTGATTGAAAAAGGTAAGGTTGTTCGGCTGCCCAAGAACTGTGGAGGAATAGCTGAAATCGGGTGCACACCCTCCGGGCCCATATGCAATCACGGAGTCACAATGCTGACAGGTCGTTCCATTGCTGTCAATACCCGTAATACAAACTTGATAAATACCCGGCTGACTATATGTATGGCTGGTGTCGCTTGCAGTAACAGGCGGACTACCATCTCCAAACTGATAAAAAACTGAAACCGCGCCTGAATCGCTACCGTTGAAAAATAGCGTATTCCCGATGGAATCCCTGCCGTATGTGAAACCGACAACACATGGATTTGAAACACAAATGGAGAACAACACCTGAGCACTGTCTGTGAAGCCAAAGTTGTTCGAAATGGTCTGTGATAACAAACCCTGACAAGAGGCCACTTCGGTAATGATGTCAAGATTGTTGCCAATTACTGAGGCTGAAGGTATGCTGAGGCTGAAGTTTCCCAGCGCGTCGGTGCTGCTGTTATAAACAGGAAAACCTGTGCTCGGATTTACACGGATGCTGACGGGATAATTGGCCTCTGGCTGACCCGTGCTCTGCAATACAACTTGTCC
>JBIIMV010000332.1:0-2927 GCA_044337805.1 Bacteroidia bacterium | reverse complement strand
CCACGTGGATCCTCCCGTTTCCGGTCTTATTACTTTTAACAATCAAACTTTTACCTCTTACCCTGATACCGGCATGTATTTCGGTGGCATCAATGGTACTTTAAATGCGTCAGCTGCGCCCGGTTATCAGTTTTGGTACTGGGAGGTTTTTCATCATACTTTGAATCCTGATTCTTCAAATGCATCAACCGGTTTTTTGATTGACACCATCGATTCTGTAGTGGCTCATTTCAAGCAAATTGTTACTCATGATATTACCTTTATTGTAAGTCCGTTCGGTTCAGGAAATATCTCCGTAAATGGTCTGAGCTATTCCGTTTTCCCACTTACACTGAATTACCAGCCGAATACATCCGTATCTGTTTCAGCAAATCCTGCTCAAGGTTATCACTTTGAAAAGTATTCTGCAATACATCATAGTTTGAGTCCTGCTGATACATTACCTGATATTTTCTTTCAGGTCATCCAACGCGATACAGTTTTGGTATTGTTTGAACCAGACTTCAGGCCAACATTAACCCTTGTTACCAATCCGCCGGGGTCTTGTCAGGTTTCAATAAATGGATTTTTACCTGCATCTTACCCTTACATAAGTGATTACACACTTGGCAGCCTTATTGAATTAAAACATGAAGAACTTGATCCTATCTATGAATTTGGTTTTTGGGCATCAGCTCATCATGCAATGATGCCTGACAGTTCAAGTCTTTCTGTTAACTTTAATATTCAGAATAACGACACACTGGTATTAAATTGCAAGAAAAAAGAAATCATTTTGCCGGTTGCTTTTATCCCCGCTAGTTTTACTCCGAATGGTGACGGGCTCAATGATTATTTGACTGTTCATTTTTCTGAATCGGTCATAAGCGGCTCTCTTGAAATTTATGATCGTTGGGGCAGGATTGTCTACAAAAGTGAAGATTTGTCCGCCGTCAGATGGGATGGCCGGGTTTCTGGCGGGTTGGTTCCTCAGGGTGTCTATCCGTATATTCTGAGGTACACTGACTCCAAAGGATTGCCTGAGTTTAAAAGCGGACAAATAACCATAATTCGATAGCACAATGATTAGAATTTTTTTATTGGGTCTTCTGCTGCCTTTTGGGGTAGCAGCCCAGGTCTTAATAAATGAGGTCAAGGTCAACCCTCCCGGGGCTGATGAGAAATATGAGTTTATTGAGATTCGATCCTATCCCAATACTACGCTCAACAATATATATGTTTGTGTATTTGAGGGAGATTCTTCAAATCCGGGTGTTTTAGACAGGGTTTTCAGAGTAATGAATACCACCCTGGGAAGTTCGGGATTGATGCTGTTTGCCACCTCCCTTGGTTACCCTAATGTTCCTTCAGATTGTGTTTTTAAGGATACACTTGTTTTTGGAATCGCAGGAGGAATCATTGAAAACGGGACCAATACCTATGCTACATTTTTCAGTACCATTCCTTTTGTGGAAGGAAGTGATTATGATATCGATAATGATGGTCAGCTTGAGCTTCCGACAGGAGCGGTTATGATGGATGCAGTAGGCTGGACGAATGGAAACCCCTCCGCTATTGTATACGGAGGAGCGGTTCTTTCTCAGGCAGTAGGTACTCCGGATGCTGCAGTGAGGTTTTATACAAACTCTACTGCGTTTTCTTCCTCAGCTTGGTATTGTGGTGATTTGTTGGGTGGAGCATCAAGTTTGGATTTTGACACTTTAGAAACCAGTGCTAACTTTCCTTCCAGTGGCGCGGTACTTACACCGGGTTCTCACAACCAGCCTTTATGGGCTTCATTGTCTGAGCATGATAAACTGTTTTCCATTCTTGCGTTTCCTAATCCTTCAGCTGGGCTTTTCCAACTTCGACTTTTTGAAAGCAGTATTGGAGGGTTGGAATATTTGGAGGTTTTCGATGCTCAGGGCAAAAGATGCCTTAGTCAATCACTACAATACAGGTCGGGAGAATTTCTTGAATTAGATCTTTCCGGTCTGCCGGATGGTTTATATCATCTGAATTATTTCGCCGACAACACTTGCAGGAAAGTTAAACTCTTAAAATTTTCTTCACATTAACATGAAGCACATTATAGGCAATGGAAATTCGATTTTCCAACATTTTATAAGAGAAATCAGGGATGCAGATATTCAGAAGGACCCTCTGCGCTTCAGACGAAATATGGAACGCATAGGAGAGGTCATGGCTTATGAGCTTAGTAAGACACTTGAGTACAAAATGGAGGAGGTTACTACCCCACTAGGTACTGCACAGTCACCCTGCCTGCTCAATCAGCCGGTAATTGCTACAATTCTCAGAGCAGGCTTACCCGTTCATCAGGGATTTTTAAATTATTTTGATCGTGCTGAGAATGCATTTATTTCTGCTTATCGCAAGCATCATAAAGACGGCACTTTTGATGTGCAGGTCGAGTATATGAGTAGTCCCGACCTTGAAGGGAAGACGCTAATACTAACAGATCCCATGCTTGCTACCGGCAGCAGCATGTTGTTAGCATATAAAGGTTTGTTGCGCAAGGGAAAACCTGCGAAGACACATGTTGTATCTGTGATTGCCTCAATGGAGGGTTTGGATTATGTGATGAAGAATATGCCTGAAGGAACTGAGTTCTGGATTGGTGCGGTGGATGAAGAGTTAACGGTTCAATCATACATCGTTCCCGGTCTTGGAGATGCCGGTGACCTTGCTTTTGGTATAAAAACCTGATGTCAGCGACTGTGCTGAATTATCTTGTTGTTTTTTTGCTGGGAGCTACGAAGTTTCAGGTAGCATTTATTATCGCGCCCCCGATTGGTTTAAGTTACATTGAAACCTATATATTGACTCTTTCCGGTGGCCTTACAGGCGTTGTTTTTTTTATGTTTTTCTCACAATTTCTGGTTAGGTTCTTTTCAAGGTTCAGGGCAGGACTATTCAAGAACAAGCCG
>JBIIMV010000004.1:0-15383 GCA_044337805.1 Bacteroidia bacterium | reverse complement strand
GGCTCGGTCGTAGACCCAGAACCAGAGGTGTTGCTATGAACCCGGTCGACCACCCCATGGGCGGTGGTGAAGGACGTGCATCTGGTGGTCACCCAAGATCCAGAAAAGGACTTCCCGCAAAAGGATACAAAACAAGATCAAAAACAAAACAGTCTAACCGATACATCATCGAAAGACGTAAAAAGTAATCCCCAGGAGATTTACCAATGGCACGTTCGCTAAAAAAAGGACCTTTCGTCGACCTTAAACTGGAGAAAAAGGTTTTGGGCATGCAACAGGCAGGCAAAAAACAGGTTATCAAAACATGGTCACGCAGATCTATGATTACACCTGATTTCGTTGGTCTGACGATTGCAGTTCATAATGGAAATAAATTTATCCCGGTTTATCTTACTGAGAACATGGTAGGACACAAACTCGGTGAATTCGCCGGAACCCGCACCTTCCGCGGGCATGCCGGAAATAAAAAGGACAAGGGCAAAAAATAATATTGCAAGGATTTTAATCATGGGACAAAGGAAAAAGAAAGTCGCTGATGCCAGAAAGGAAGATAATAAATCAAAGTTCTTCGCCAAGTTGCATCATTGCCCTACCTCACCAAGAAAAATGAGGTTAGTTGCTGATATGGTTAGAGGCCTTCCTGTTGAAAAGGCGCTATTCCTGCTTCGCTACAACCCTAAAGAAGCTTCCGGAAGAATTGAGAAACTGCTTCGTTCGGCCATCTCAAACTGGGAACAGAAAAATCAAGGCATGAAGGTTACCGATGGTAATCTTTACGTGAAAAACATCTTCGTTGATAGTGGTTTCCAGCTCAAAAGGCTCAGAACTGCTCCGCAAGGAAGGGGTTACCGATTTAAGAAAAGATCAAATCATGTAACCCTGGAAATCGGCTCTATCGAAATGACCGAAACCGCGGTAACAGCATAAAACAACAACAGAGATTATCACCAAAACGCTTCATGGGACAAAAAGCTAACCCGATAAGTAACAGATTAGGAATCATCAGAGGATGGGACTCTAATTGGTATGGCGGGAAAAATTACGCAGACAAACTGGTTGAGGATTATAAAATTCGTAACTACCTCAGTGCCCGTCTTGCTAAAGGGTCAATTTCAAAAATCGTAATTGAGAGAACCCTTAAACTTCTAACGGTTACCATCAATACTGCCAGACCGGGTATCATCATCGGTAAGGGTGGGAAAGAGGTTGATAAACTTAAAGAGGAACTGAAAAAGATTACGAAGAAAGAAGTTCAGATAAACATCTTCGAAATAAAACGTCCTGAGCTCGATGCTCAATTGGTGAGCGATTCTATTGCTCGTCAGATCGAAGGACGTATCTCTTTCAGAAGGGCACTAAAAACTGCTGTTGCTTCGACCATGAGAATGGGTGCCGAAGGTATAAAGGTTTCAATCGCCGGTCGACTGGGTGGTGCTGAAATCGCCCGTACCGAACATTACAAAGAAGGAAGAACACCCCTGCACACTTTCCGTGCTGATATTGACTATTCTACCTCAGAGGCTCATACCACTTACGGCAGAATTGGAATTAAAGTTTGGATATGTAAAGGCGAAGTTTACGGAAAACGCGACCTCTCTCCAAATATCGGTCAGGCTAACTTTGCCGGATCAAAGCCTCAAGGTGGAGGTCAAAATGAAAGAGGGGAGAGGAGACAAGCTCCTAAATTTTCAAAAGGTGGAAGGAAAAAGCCATCAAAGGGTTAATTAAACTGCTAAAGTAAAGGTCATGTTACAGCCAAAACGAACGAAGTTTCGTAAAATGCAGAAAGGCAAGATGAAGGGAAATGCCATGAGAGGCAACCAGATTTCCTTCGGTTCTTTTGCCATAAAATCAGAAGAGTCGGCATGGATCAACGCCAGACAGATTGAGGCGGCAAGGATTGCTGTTACCCGCTTCATGAAGAGGGAAGGACAGATTTGGATTAGAATTTTTCCTGATAAGCCTGTTACCAGAAAACCCGCGGAAGTTCGTATGGGTAAGGGTAAAGGAGCTCCCGAATTTTGGGTTGCTGTGGTAAAGCCGGGTAGAATTATTTTTGAGGCTGACGGTGTTCCTCTGGCAATTGCAAAAGAAGCGCTCAGATTAGCGGCTCAAAAATTACCAATTACAACAAAATTTGTGGTTCGTCGCGACTACGCTGAACAAGCCGCTTAAGAAATTACGATATGATGAAATCGTCTGCTATCAGAGAAATGTCCGATGCTGAAATCCGTGAAAAATTGGATGGTGAAATTGCTGCACTGACAAAATTGAAGATGAATCACGCTGTATCACCACTTGAGAATCCCCTCAAGCTGCGCCACTCACGCAGGGATATCGCCCGCCTTAAATCCGAACTTACAAAAAGATCACGCGCCTAATCCGTATTACAATGGAAGAAAGAAACCTCAGAAAAGAAAGAATCGGAACGGTTACCTCCAATAAGATGGATAAATCTATTGTAGTTTCCGTCGAACGCCGTGTTAAACACCCCAAATACGGGAAGTTCGTCAAGAAAACATCTTCGTTCGTCGCTCACGATGAAGAAAATACTTGCAACATCGGCGATGTTGTGAAAATCATGGAGACCCGTCCGCTTAGTAAAAGCAAAAACTGGCGCTTGGTCGAAGTTGTTGAACGTGCCAAATAATTTGAAAGAAAATGATCCAGCAGGAATCCAGACTTATAGTTGCTGATAACAGCGGTGCAAAGGAAGTTCTTTGTATTCGTGTTCTCGGTGGAACCGGCAGGCGCTATGCTTCTGTAGGTGATAAAATCGTTGTTTCCGTGAAACATGCACTTCCTTCAGGTAGTGTAAAGAAAGGAAGCGTATCTAAGGCTGTTATCGTTAGAACCAAGAAAGAGGTTAAGAGACCAGATGGTTCTTACATTCGCTTCGATGATAACGCAGTTGTTCTGCTGAATGCTCAGGATGAGCTCCGTGGAACCCGTATCTTTGGCCCCGTTGCCAGAGAACTTCGTGAAAAACAGTTTATGAAAATCGTATCTCTCGCGCCAGAGGTACTCTAAGAACCAACTATGTCATTGAAAATTCATATCAGGAAAGGCGACACTGTAAAGGTAATCTCCGGAGACTCTAAAGGTCAGCAAGGAAAAGTTACAGAGGTGTTCCCTGAGGCGAACAAAGCACTTGTTGAAGGTGTGAATATGGTCTCCCGCCACTCAAAACCTTCCAGTAAAAATCCTCAGGGAGGTATCGTGAAACAAGAAGCTCCGATTCATCTATCCAACCTCATGGTTGTTGTGGGTGGTAAAGCATCACGTATCGGTCGGAAAATAGACCCGAAAACAAACAAATCAGTTCGTTACTCAAAGAAAACAGGGGAGGTTATAAAATAATGGCTTACGTTCCGCGTCTGAAAGAGAAATACCGGAAAGAAATTGTTCCGGCTCTCACCCGCCAATTCGAGTACTCCAGCACCATGCAGGTGCCCAGACTCAAAAAAATTGCCATCAATCAGGGAATAGGTGCTGCAGTTTCCGACAAGAAACTGATTGATGCAGCCATTCTTGAACTTACCAATATCACTGGTCAAAAAGCGGTTCCAACCCGGTCCAGGAAAGATATCTCCAATTTTAAACTTCGTAAAAATGTTCCGATCGGTGTCAAGGTAACTCTCCGTGGTGACAAAATGTACGAATTTCTAGATCGTCTGATCGCTGTAGCTCTCCCTCGTATCAGAGATTTCCGCGGAATAAATGAAAAGGCTTTCGATGGAAAGGGAAATTACACTTTGGGGGTAACAGAACAAATCATTTTCCCTGAAATATCCATCGACAAGGTAAACAAAATAATGGGTATGGATATCACTTTTGTTACCAGTTCTGAAACCGACGCTGAAGCTTTTGCGCTTTTGAAAGAATTCGGTATCCCATTTAAAAACCAGGAAAAAAAGTAAAGCATGGCCAAAGAATCAATGAAGGCAAGGGAAGTTAAAAGAGCTGCCCTTAGCGAAAAATACGCCGAAAAACGCGCTGCTCTCAAAGCTGCAGGTGATTATCAGGCGCTTCAAAAGCTTCCACGTAACTCTTCGCCCGTTAGAAAAAGAAATCGTTGCCAGATAACTGGCAGACCGCGTGGTTATATGCGTATCTTTGGCGTTTCCCGTATCACCTTCAGAGAATTGGCGGTTGCGGGAAAAATTCCGGGGGTAACAAAAGCCAGCTGGTAAGACAAAAAAACAAAGTATAATTGCCCTGCGTGCGGGGTAAAATATCAAAAACATGACAGATCCAATTTCTGATTACCTGACCAGGCTCAGGAACGCCATCAAGGCAAACCACAGGGTGGTGGAAATTCCCGCCTCTAACCTTAAAAAGGAAATCACACGTATCCTACACGAAAAAGGATACATTCTCAACTGGAAAGTTGATGCTGTGAACGCACAGGGCATTATCAAAATAGCTCTGAAATACAACTCTGCAACAAAGCTTCCTGCAATCCGTAGTCTTTATCGAATCAGCAAACCAGGCCTTCGTAAATATGCCGGTGTTGCTGAAATGCCAAGAGTGATGAACGGACTTGGTATTGCCATATTATCAACATCCAAAGGTGTAATGACCGATAAAGAAGCCCGTGTTCAGAACGTGGGTGGAGAAGTTCTTTGTTACATCAGCTAAGACCC
The DNA here is from genome assembly GCA_044337805.1 of Bacteroidia bacterium. Lineage (GTDB taxonomy): Bacteria > Bacteroidota > Bacteroidia > UBA4408 > UBA4408 > JBEGML01. The sequence continues at coordinate 10,737 of JBIIMV010000004.1, read as the reverse complement.
ATCAGGATATGTCAAGAATAGGAAAATTGCCCATCGCACTCCCCAAGGGAGTTGATGTAAAAATGGAAGCCGGTAAGGTAATCGTAAAGGGTCCTCTCGGACAACTGGAGCAATCAATTGATGCTTCAGTCAATCTTAATGTTGATGAAGGAAATGTTGTTCTGACCAGAAATAATGACGAAAAACACACCCGTGCGCTTCATGGTCTATACAGATCTCTGGTAAATAACATGGTGAAAGGTGTGTCTGCCGGGTACAGAGTTGACCAAGAACTTGTCGGTGTTGGTTACCGTGCTGCAAATACAGGTCAACTGTTGGAACTTTCCCTCGGTTTCTCTCACAACGTGGCGATTGAACTCCCCAAAGAGGTCAAGGTTGAAACCAAAACAGAAAAAGGTAAGAATCCAACTATTACCATGACCAGTATTGACAAACAATTACTCGGACAGGTAGCAGCAAAAATTCGCAGTCTAAGACCACCTGAGCCTTACAAAGGAAAAGGTATCAAGTTCTCTAACGAAGTACTCCGCAGAAAAGCAGGCAAGGCTGCTGGAAAATAATTCTTCACACGTAAAGAAAAAATTATGGCACTCAATAAATGGGAAAGGAGAGAGAGAATTCGTAAAAGAATTCGTAAGGTGGTTTCTGGCGATGGAACACGCCCCAGACTTTCTGTATTCCGCTCTAACAAACAAATTTACGCTCAACTGATTGACGACTTAAATGGTACAACTATCGTTGCTGCCTCGTCAAGAGTGAAAGAAATCGCCGGCCAAAAGGTTACAAAAATCGAACAGGCCCGTTTGGTAGGAAAGCTTCTTGCTGAAAGAGCAGGAGCAAAAGGAATATCAACTGTAAAATTCGACCGCGGTGGTTTTCTTTACCATGGCCGTGTAAAATCTCTTGCCGATGCTGCCCGCGAAGCAGGTCTTCAGTTCTAATTCACCACCACCTCGATATGACAAACAATTCAATCAAAAAAGTAAAATCAGCCGACATCGAACTTAAAGATAAGCTGGTTTCAGTTCAAAGGGTGACCAAGGTGACCAAGGGTGGTAGAACATTCAGCTTCTCAGCAATCGTTGTTGTTGGAAATGAACAAGGTGTGGTTGGTTACGGTCTTGGAAAATCAAAAGAAGTAACTGACGCCATCAAGAAAGGGATAGAGGATGCAAAGAAAAACCTTATCAAGGTTCCAATTTATAAAGGTACTGTTCCTCACGAGCAAATAGGAAAGTTCGGTGGATCCAATGTATTCCTCAAGCCTGCTGCTCACGGAACTGGTGTAATCGCCGGTGGTGCAATGCGTGCTGTGCTCGAAAGTGTCGGGGTAACCGACGTTCTCGCAAAATCTAAGGGATCCTCAAACCCTCACAATGTCGTCAAGGCAACAATCGATGCACTCGTTCAAATGCGGGATGCCTTTGCCGTGGCTCAACAAAGAGGCATTCCTGTTTCAAGAGTGTTTAATGGCTAATACCGCTAATGATGGCAACAATCAAAATTAAACAGATAAAAAGCGGTATCGACCGCCCGGAAAGACAGAAGCGTACCCTCAGGGCGCTCGGTTTCACCAGAATGAATCAGGTTGTCGAAAAACCCGACAATGATATGATTCGTGGAATGGTGAGAAAAGTAAGTCATCTCGTTCAGTTAATCGAAGGCTAAATCCCTAAAAATGAATTTAAGTTCGCTCACTCCTGCAAAAGGATCAGTAAAAAATAACAAACGCGTTGGCCGCGGTCAAGGTTCTGGTCGCGGAGGTACTTCTACGCGTGGTCACAAAGGTGCCCAGTCTCGCTCCGGATACTCCGCTAAGGTTGGTTTTGAAGGTGGTCAGATGCCGCTTCAGCGCAGATTGCCGAAAGTTGGATTTAAGAATTTCAACAGGGTTGAATACGTTGCTATTAACCTCGATGCCATCCAGGCCTTGGTTGAAAAAACTAAATCCCCGATTGTAACATTTGAGGTTCTCATGGCCAATGGTCTTGCCGGGAAAAATGATCTGGTTAAGATTCTTGGACGCGGTGAATTGAAGTCAAAGGTTGATGTAAAATGTCATGCCTTCTCTGCATCTGCTCTAAAGGCAATTGAAGCAGCCGGTGGCAAGGCTGAAACCATTTGAAAGGCATGAAGGAACTTTTTAATACCATCAGGAATATATTCAGGATTCAGGAACTCCGTACAAGGATTCTGAATACCCTGTTTTTTCTCCTGATCTATCGTCTGGGGTCATTTGTTGTCCTCCCCGGCGTAGATTCTGTGGCCATCGAGGAGGCCAATGGTGACCCGGAAGGTTTAGCAGGATTGATTAACATCTTTGCCGGTGGGGCCTTCTCCAGAGCTTCAGTTTTCGCTCTCGGCATCATGCCTTATATCTCAGCCTCCATCATCATGCAGCTTCTGGGGCTTGCAGTTCCGCAGTTTCAGCGAATGCAAAAAGAGGGCGAGAGCGGAAGAAAAAAAATAAATCAGTATACACGCTATCTCACTGTGATTGTAACTGCATTGCAAGCTCCCGGATACATACAGACTCAGATTCCAAGGGAAGCAATCCTTACACCGGGTTGGATGTTTTGGTTTACTTCGATTGTTATTCTCGTTTCCGGAACAATGTTTATCATGTGGCTCGGGGAAAGAATAACCGACAGAGGACTCGGTAATGGGATATCTCTGATAATCATGATCGGAATTATTGCCAATTTGCCTGTGGCTTTTATTCAAGAATTCATTGCTCGTCTTGAAAATTCAGGTGGTGGTCCTGTGGTGTTGCTTGTCGAATTGTTTATTCTGTTCTTCATTGTTGTGGTCTCAATACTTCTTGTTCAGGGAACGCGGCGCATTCCTGTTCAGTTCGCCAAAAAGATTGTTGGTAACAAACAATATGGTGGTGTTAGACAATACATCCCGCTAAAAGTGAATGCCTCCGGAGTAATGCCTATCATTTTTGCTCAGGCAATCATGTTTATTCCACTCACGGTTGCCGGTTTTGCTGAGGCTGGATCTGTAAACAGTTTTGTATCTGTTATCTCTGATTACACCGGGTTCTGGCACAACTTTACCTTTGCTCTGTTAATCATAGTATTCACCTATTTCTATACTGCCATCACGATTAATCCTAATCAAATGGCTGATGACATGAAACGCAATGGTGGCTTTATCCCTGGTGTGAAACCGGGTAAAAAAACCGCTGAGTTTATTGATACAGTTATGTCGAGAATTACATTCCCGGGGTCATTGTTCCTTGCTTTTGTGGCTATACTGCCGGCTTTCGCCACCCGTTTGGGTGTGAATGCACAGTTTGCTCACTTTTTCGGTGGAACATCTCTCCTGATTTTGGTGGGTGTAGTTCTAGATACCCTGCAGCAAATTGAAAGCCATCTGTTGATGCGTCACTACGACGGGCTTATGAAATCCGGAAGGATAAAAGGCCGTCAGACTACATCAGCAGTTTCCATGGTATCCAATTAATTTCGGATTGACATTGTAATGATTCATTACAAGACGCATGAAGAAATTGAGCTGATCAGGACCAGTTCTTTGCTTGTTGGTAAAACGTTAGCTGAGGTTGCAAAACACATCAGGCCGGGAGTTTCTCTTCTCAGTCTTGATAAGATTGCTGAAGCTTTCATCCGTGATAACCACGCCGTGCCCGCTTTTCTGGGTTACAATGGGTTTCCAAATTCTCTGTGTATCAGTGTTAATGATGCTGTTGTTCACGGGATACCCGGAAATACAGAGTTGCGTGACGGAGATATTATCTCGGTCGACTGCGGTGTATTGAGGGATGGCTTCTATGGTGACTCTGCCTATACCTTTGAGGTTGGTGAAGTTCGCCCTGAAGTGCGGAAACTTCTGCGTATCACAAAGGAATGTCTGATGCTGGGCATTGCTCAGTGTGTTTTTGGAAATAGGGTAGGAGATATCTCTCAGGCCGTTCAGGAACATGCCGAAGTGAATGGATTCAGTGTTGTCAGGGAGTTGGTAGGTCACGGAGTCGGGAGAAGCCTTCATGAAGGACCGGAGGTTCCGAATTTTGGGAAACGTGGTAAAGGACCCATTCTGAAAGAAGGAATGGTTATCGCCATCGAACCCATGATTAACCTTGGTAAAAAGGAAGTTATCAGAGCTCGTGATGGTTGGACGATAAGCACTCGCGACAGGTTACCCTCCGCTCATTTTGAGCATACCGTAGCCATAGGAAAGACTAATCCTGACGTTTTATCTTCATTTGAAGAAATTGAAAATGTTTTGAAGACACAAATAACATAGATGCCTAAGCAATCATCCATAGAACAAGACGGGACTATCATCGAGGCCCTATCCAATGCCATGTTTCGCGTGGAACTGGAGAATGGTCACGTGATCACTGCCCACATTTCGGGGAAGATGCGTATGCACTATATCAAAATCCTGCCCGGCGACAGAGTAAAGGTGGAAATGTCACCTTATGACCTCACCAAAGGAAGGATATCCTTCAGATACAAATAATCCAAACAACAACCAGCAACCAAATAACCCGCTCGAATCATGAAAGTAAGAGCCTCCATAAAGAAGCGCAGCGCAGACTGCAAAATTGTTCGCCGCAAAGGGCGTCTTTATGTAATCAACAAGAAGAACCCCAAGTTTAAACAAAGACAAGGGTAAGTTTCAAAAACAAGCGAATTCCAAATATGGCAAGGATAGCAGGAATTGATATTCCAAGAAATAAAAGGGGTGAGATTGCCCTAACGTACATCTTCGGCATCGGACGCAGGTCTGCACAAAAGATTCTAACCGATGCAGGTATTAACTGGGACAAGAAAGTTTCAGAGTGGAATGATGATGAATTGACCAGCATCCGTTCTATCATTGGTGAGAAGTTCAAGGTTGAAGGTGCACTTCGATCAGAGGTTCAGCTCAGCATAAAGCGTTTGATGGATATCGGTGCTTACCGTGGAATTCGTCATCGTCTCGGGCTCCCTGTTCGCGGTCAAACAACCAAGAACAACGCCCGTACCAGAAAGGGACGTAAGAAAACAGTTGCCAACAAGAAAAAGGTAACTAAATAAAATCTAAACAGATTTCAGATCATGTCAAAGGTTACTAAAACCACAAAGAAGCGGAATGTTACTGTTGAACCATCCGGAATGGCTCACATAAACGCAACCTTCAACAACATTATCATCTCTCTCACAAACTCAAACGGAGATGTAATCAGCTGGGCATCTGCCGGCAAAATGGGATTTCGCGGTTCCAAGAAAAATACTCCTTATGCAGCTTTGGTTGCCGCTGAAGAGTGCTCAAAAGTGGCTTTCGAAGCTGGTCTCCGTAAGGTGAAGGTTTTTGTGAAAGGCCCCGGTGCGGGAAGGGAATCCGCAATCCGTACAATTAACAACTGTGGAATCGAAGTGTCTGAAATTGTAGACATCACTCCCGTTCCACACAATGGATGTCGCCCTCCCAAAAGAAGAAGGGTATAATCCGAATCAATTTTTTTCGTACTTTCGCGTACTTTTTTTGAACATTAGAAATGGCAAGATATCTCGGACCCAAGTCAAAAATAGCCAGAAAATTCAGAGAACCAATTTTTGGTCCTGACAAAGCCCTGGAAAAGAAAAACTATCCTCCCGGTCAGCATGGACTGAACAAAAAGCGCATGAAGCAATCTGAATATGCGCTTCAGCTTCAGGAAAAGCAAAAGGCCAAGTATACCTATGGCATTCTTGAAAAGCAGTTTGCTATCACCTTTGAGCGTGCAAGCCGTGCTCATGGTGTTACCGGTGAAGTTCTTATTCAACTTATTGAGTCAAGGCTCGATAATGTTGTCTACCGCCTGGGAATTTCTCCTTCAAGAAACGGTGCCCGTCAGCTGGTCTCTCATCGCCATATTACTGTGAATGGTCACGTTGTGAATGTGCCATCCTATACCCTAAAGCCCGGTGATGTTGTGGCCGTGCGTGAGAAAAGCAAAACCTTGGAGTCTGTTGTCAATTCTCTCTCATCCAACCGCAAATCCTTTCCTTGGCTGGAGTGGAACCAGGAAACCAAGGAAGGAAAATTCATGGCTGTGCCTGAAAGAAGTCAGGTTCCTGAAAACATCAAGGAACAACTCATCGTGGAATTGTACTCCAGATAATTCGTTTAACCCGCTAAATCATTTTACATGTCAATACTTGCCTTTCAGAAACCTGATCGCGTTATCATGCTCAACTCGACCGAAACAGAAGGTCAGTTTGAGTTTCGTCCACTCGAGCCTGGTTACGGGATCACCATAGGCAACTCCCTCCGCAGAATACTTCTTTCTTCCCTTGAAGGTTTTGCTATTACCTCCGTAAAAATTGAAGGGGTAGAACATGAGTTTTCAACTATCAAAGGTGTGGTTGAAGATGTAACTGAAATCATTCTTAACCTAAAACAGGTTCGTTTTAAGCGTCAGATTGAAGGCACTGAGAACGAAAGGGTCATCGTCACCGTTTCCGGTAAAAACTCCATCACTGCCGGTGATATCGGTAAGTTTACTTCCGGATTTCAGGTTCTTAATCCTGATTTGGTAATCTGCCACATGGAAACCAGTGTCAGAATAAAGATGGAAATAATGATTGAGAAGGGTCGTGGCTACGTTTCTGCAGAAGAAAACAAGCCCGCAAATCCTGCTCTGGGTGTGATCGCCGTTGATGCCATTTTCACCCCAATAAAAAATGTTCGCTACTCCATTGAGAATTATCGCGTTGAGCAAAAAACAGACTACGAAAAACTGGTCATGGATGTTCAGACTGATGGCTCCATCCACCCGAAAGTAGCTCTGAAAGAAGCAGCAAAAATCCTTATTCATCATTTCATGCTTTTCTCTGACGAAAAGATAACCATGAACCAGGATGAAAACAAGAAATCTGAGGAATTTGATGAGCATACACTTCATATGCGTCAGCTCCTTAAAACCAAACTTGCTGATATGGATTTATCAGTCAGGGCTTTGAATTGCCTCAAGGCAGCAGACGTTGAGACGCTGGGAGATTTGGTATCTTTCAATAAAAACGACCTTCTTAAATTCAGAAATTTTGGTAAAAAGTCGCTGACTGAACTTGAAGAACTCGTTCACTCCAAAAACCTCAGCTTCGGAATGAACGTTGCAAAATACAACCTTGATAAGGACTAAGCTTATCAATAACGAACGACAATCATGAGACACGGAAGAAAAGTTAATCATCTCGGAAGAACCAATACGCACCGCAAAGCGATGCTTGCCAATATGGCTTGCTCATTGATTCTTCACAAAAGAATAAATACAACTCTTGCTAAGGCCAGAGCACTGCGCACCTACGTTGAGCCTTTAATTACCAAGTCGAAAACTGACTCGACTCATTCCCGCCGTACAGTATTTAGTTACCTTAAGCACAAAGAAGCTGTTGCGGAACTTTTCCGTGATGTTGCTGTGAAGGTCGCAACACGTCCAGGTGGCTACACCAGGATTCTCAAAACAGGATTCAGGCTTGGTGACAATGCTGAAACCTGCATGATTGAACTTGTTGACTACAATGAGTTCATCACTCCTGAAACAAAGGCTGGAGCCAAAAAGGCAAAGGTCACCAGAAGAAGCCGTGGAAAAGCTAAACCTGCCGTTTCACCTGAGGGTGCTTCCGGAGATGCCGGAACTGAAACTTCAAATGCCTAATCGGTTAATTTCTTTGGAAAAAGGGCGTGGAATTACTCCATGCCCTTTTTTATTTTTGGGACCATGAATTCTTCCTTTTTTCAATCAGAGCAAAAGGCTATGCTCCTTCTTGAGGATGGCACTGTATTTCATGGAGTTTCCATAGGCTTAAAGGGAACCATTGGCGGTGAGATATGCTTTAATACCGGTATGACCGGTTATCAGGAAGTTTTCACAGACCCAAGTTATTTCGGGCAGTTGATGGTGATGACGAATGTGCACATTGGCAATTATGGCATCGCCGCTGAACCTGAATCTGAGTCAGAGAGAATTCAGATTTCCGGTTTAATTTGCCGGTCGTTTAGCCATAGTTTTTCACGTCCCGGCGCCACTTCATCGCTTCAGGATTTTCTGCTTAAAAATAAAATTGTCGGAATTTCTGAGGTTGATACACGGGCTCTGGTAAGGCATATCAGAAGCAAGGGTGCAATGAATGCAGTGATTTCTTCTGAAATCTCCAGTCAGGATGAATTAAAAGAGAAATTGAAGGAGGTGCCTTCTATGGCCGGACTATCTCTCAGCGCTTCAGTAAGTACCGATATTCCTTTCGATTATGGTGATCCTTCGGCCTCATTGAAGGTTGCTGTCCTTGATTTCGGAATTAAGAAAAATATACTTCGCTGTTTGGCTGCTGAGGGATTTCTTATGCGTGTATTTCCATGGGATACTCCGTTTGAGGCTATGCAGGAGTTTAATCCTGATGCCTTTCATTTGAGTAACGGTCCCGGCGACCCTGCTGCAATGAATGCAGTGATTCCGGATATTCAGAAAATAATTTCATCAGGAAAACCTGTTTTTGGAATTTGTTTCGGCCACCAGCTTATTGCTGAAGCCAATGGAATAAAAACCTATAAGATGAAAAATGGTCACAGAGGCATTAATCATCCGGTTTTGAATGTCGACACAGGTCGGGCAGAGATTACCAGTCAAAACCATGGTTTCTCAGTTTCTGAGCATGATGTAATCAATCATCACAATGTGAAGGTTACCCACATTAACCTGAATGATAAAACCATTGAGGGCCTGAGAATGGAAAATTTACCTGTCTTTTCTGTTCAATACCACCCCGAAGCAGCACCAGGCCCACATGATAGTCGTTACCTGTTTAAGAGATTCAAGTCGCTTGTAGAGGAGCTAAGCTTAATTGCGGGCTAAGCTTTTGTGAGTTTTCTTTTTTTCTTTCAATTCCGTGAAACAATACTATCGTTGTTTGATGCTCACTTCTCGGGATTTTCTGAATGGTGTTTTTTGATCATCATTCCTTAGATATTGGATTAGGTTCGTGATGATATCTGCGGTTATGGATTCTTGTTGTACCATCCATCCTCTCTCGTTTTTTACCTGCCGTCCATAAGTAATGAATGGCAATAGTCAGTGCTGAAATGATTGGTGAAAAATTGGACTGCCGTTTTACCTTGGTATCAGTATACTCAGAAATCGTTCTTTTTGATTGCTTTTATTAAGACATTTTCATCAATATAAATAAGGTCTCCACCTAGTTGAATTTCCTTTTCAAATGTTTTTCTAAGTATAATGATGGCAGTGCAGTTCTCTTTCTGCAGGACTTTTTGGTTTGAGGGATCCATCAACTCCTTGTTGCATAATGACCATCCGTAACGCCCGGTATAAAACATTGCACAGGGGTTCAGTCCTCCGTTTATGGCCACCGGAGAATTAATTTTTAACCGGTCGAGTTTTGCAGAAAGATTCTCTAATGTGCGCATGTCATGGTGAATTTTGAGATCGGGATAAAAATGTATGCATCCTTCGATACAGATGGCGATGATGATTGTCCATCTCCATAAAGAATTTCGCATATGGAATATAATGGATGCTGCACACAGGGAAAGGAACGGAACCAGAGGGAGCACATAATAATCATGATGGATAAAATGCATGCCTGTTTTAAGTATAAGGGGAAAAAGCAGCAGGAGGGTGGCAAGGAGAAGTTTTGCCGCAAGTGCATTTTTACCGGGAGTGAAGATGAAGGCAATGAATAAAGCACCTGCTACATAATGCATGGGTGTTATGAATAATCTTTTCAGTAGCCCTAATGGATCGTTTAATAGTTCAGTAAATCCCTCGGTAATTCTTTTCCCCATGAAAAAATGACCGGTTGGATTTTGTAGGGCAAGTTCCGGAACATAAATGAAATACCAGTATAGAGCCGGGATTACCAATGAAAATAATCCTGCCGCCAGTGTAAGCTTGTGCCCCCAATTTAATTCCGCAGCATACAGCATAAACAGGAAGCATGGCAGGTAAATGATTGCTGAAATTTTTGTGAGAAGGCTAACAGCAAATGTTAGGGCAAATAATATAAAGCGTGTAATGTGTTTTTTCTCAAGGCCCAGATAAAAGTTATGGATTGCAATTAACATCAGACTGAATGATAATATATCCGGCATAACTTTTCTTGAGAAGGGCATCCATAGGCTGAATGAAAGTATGATGGAGGTCAGGAGGGCTTGTTCTGTATCGAAAAAGTGTTTAATTGTTTTATAAAGAGAAAAAAGGCTGGCAACTGAAAATAACAGAACAATGAGTCTGCCATACCAGTCATGAAATGCATGGCTGATTTTTGAAACCATCCAGATGAGAAATGGCAATGTGGGGAACTCCATAGGTGCCAGGCCCGGCGCCGATCCGGAAAATCTGTCATTTGGATGCATAATATCAGGTCCGAATTCATGAAAATTCAATGCTACCATATTTGTAAGCGCCTGCCTCCAGTGATGTGAAACTTCTAATGGAGGAAGGGTGATACCAATAAATTTTATTAAAATAGAAATGGATAGTATATATAAACATATTTTTGAGGTAGTCAGTTTTCTTTCCATTTTTTGCATTTAAAGTATGGGTATAAAAAAGCCCGCCTCCAGGGCGGGCTTTTCTCATTGTGCTTCTTGATTAGTTTTTGATAATCTTGATATTCTGAATGCTTCCGGACGGATGTCTCAGTCTCATGAGATACAGACCGGGGGCATAATTTTGCCCAAACTCATTTTGTCCTGCAGCGCTCATAACACCATTTTCGATTAGTT
>JBIIMV010000183.1:0-4331 GCA_044337805.1 Bacteroidia bacterium | reverse complement strand
GAACTTTGCTGTCGGCTCCATCATCTTGAATTCAGAAAATCGTCGAAAGCTTTTTTATCACCGAAAGATATTTTGGCATCTCTTTTCAGGCGATGACGCAAGGGTCCGTCAGCAAAGGCATTCAGCCCTTTCAAACTCAAATGGTATTCAGGATATTTTCGGTCAACAAAATGTTGCGACTGCTCCATGGTTTCATCATAATCTACCATCACCACTTGCAGCATAGAAGCTTTTAACAGACGCGTGTACTTAAAATGTTCACCATGTCTGAGACGAGCGAGGATAAACAACGGCGCAAAAAAGCTGAGACAGAAAAGGAGAAACAAGCCTTTGCAGGATGGCTTTTGAAAAACCTTTTTCATGATGACAAAAGGGTAATGTGAATCTCTGAAATCCTGTATCAGCGTGGAACCGGTATCCTGTAAAGAAGAATGGCTACGTTCAAATGCATCGCGGTATTCCTGTTCAGCCTGTATGGCATCGTTGTAAAAAAACATAGTAGAAAGCGGAAGGCTCACAGAAACAGCGATACAGCCAACAAAAACAATTCTAAGGAGCGACACCGGTCTGAGAAGAGGATTTTTGAAAAAAGCGCGTAAACCATTTCCCGGGGAGAGAGGATTTGATGCTGTAGGCTCGTCCTCCGTGAGAGGCCTTGACAGGAGCGTGATGAAAGAGATACGCAGCACAGATGAATGAATGAAGCTCATGAGAAGTGCAAGCAATACCGTACCGGCAGCATGACGCAGCATCAGCCAACCAAAGGAGGCATTGCCCAAAATAGAGATAAACATGGCGAACAAAAACAGTCGGGAAGCCATACGATAAGAAGCTTGTTCAGCGACCGAGCATTGCTTCAGCACCTCTTCGTTCAAACCCAGAGCCAGGTTCATCATGCGCCGGGTTGCTGTTCTTCGCGATAAAAACGAGAGGCATCGGCATCGATGTCTTTCATCTTCTTCTCAGACCAAATACCGATAATTTTTTTACTCAGCTCTTCCTGAGCCTTCAGCTTTTCCTGCTTTTCCCTGCGATCCTGCTCCACCTCAAGGAAATTAACTTTCTCCATCAGCTTGATGCCATCTCTGCCTTCAAAGATCATATCTTCCTTTACAATACCATTCTGAACATAGAGACGGTAATTGTAGTTTTCGACCATATAATCATAAGGACCTTTATTCATCATAAGCTTGAAGAAGATGGGCCCCATTTCTATAGATAGAAAAATCAGGGTGAGTGCAATACCCAGCCAGTAGCCTATGTCATGAGCGATGCTGATGCGCTCCAGCAATCCGTCAAGATTTTCTGCCTGCTTCTTATTCACATTGTTTCTCTCATTTTCCCATGCAGCCAGCTTTTGATCGCGGCGCGTTTTGAGGGCCGTTATCTCCTGTCCGTGTTTAAGATCATACGCTTCCACCTCCTTTTGCTTTTCGTTTTTCAGAATCTCGAGTTGTTTGGCACGCGGACCAAAACCTGCCTGACCGGAACGGCCCTGCATCTGATCAATGTATTCCTGCTCTGCCTCTTTCTGACGTTGCACCAGAGCGCTGCGTGCACCTTCCAGCTTAGAGATATCGGCATCAATCAATGAAAGTTCCTGCTTGTATTTGGCATCCGTGTTTTTATTAAACTCATCCATCTTCTCCTGCTGCTTTTTTCTTAACTCCACATTGATTTCAGTTTCAATGATTTTGAGCTCCAAAGGCTTCGATATGGTGATACCAAGGATAAGAGCAATAAGAAGACGAGGAAGCGCCTGCCCGAATTCTTTAAGGGTGATAGAATCTGTGCCATCGCCTTTACCTGTTGATGACACGATGAAGCGATCGAGATTAAAAATCAAAGCGCCCCAGCAGATGCCGAAGATACAGGCGCCGATGGTCCAACCGATATTGGCCACTTCATCACCGGCGAGCCCTTTAGGGCCAAAAGCCGTATGAAAGGCAAACCCGCCGGCGAAGGTAGCCAGAATGCCGGTAGAGAAAACGATACCACCTATACCGGCGTATTTTACACGATCCTGCATGGGAGAACGCATCAGGAAGAACTGATCAGCGCCGGCGCACCACCAAAGCAGGCGGGTGAAGAAATGAACTTGTTTTGGAGGATAATCGTTATGCATGATAGGGTAAATTTTCGGGATGTTGAAGAAGGTGGAGGTTGTCTTTATGGAGAATGCCCTGCTCGATCCAATCGGCTACAGGCCATGAGCATTCGGTATTGATGTCCGGGGAAGAGATATTCAGATGAGGCGCAGATGCAGAGAGATCCAGATTCAGATTAGAGAGAGCCGGGGAAACATGCATGACAGAAAGCGCATGCTGCTGAAGTATAGGCTTTGATACCTGATGATGAACATCAGGTATTACCGTCGTGAGAAGATTTTGATGTATATCCATCCTGCCGATACGGAGCGGGATGACCACCTTTCGCGGAAAGCTTATTAAGAAACGAAAAACATAAACCGTAATGCGGGGTTCCCGGATATTGGCAAGATTAGAAAACGAGCCTTGCGCACGACGGAAGAACCAGCGACGAAAGCGGTATGGGCGTTCGGTACGTTTATACCAGGGCTTGCGTTGACTGTTGACGTAATGGATAAGAATCCATTTACAGCGAGGGATGTTCCACTGCAGGGTAAATAGCTGATCATGCAGAAAAGGTAACTTTTCGGAATGCCTGGTGAATTGGAACATTGATGTTATTGCCTGTGCTGAGGGATTCAGGCAAATGTAAACAGCAGGGCGGGAAAATCAAATAGTGATTTGACAAAGCGAGAAAGGTTCCTGATCCTGTATTTCCGGAACACGAACGTAATTGTACTGCACTTAAAAGTAACAATCAAAATTGTGATTGCAAACTCAGGATAGCCATGATGTATGGGGCATGAGCCCTACCGTATGAAGCATGGAATATTCCTATAATGAAAGAGAGGATGGGCAGGGAAGAAATTCAAGTCCAAGAGGAAAAGAGGGTAAACAACAGCATTAATCCAGTTGCACCAGGCAATTCTCTTCTTTGCATAGGCTGAGCATGTCTTCAGAGGCAAAACCCCGCATATCGGATTTCAGCTTATCGCGCTTTTGACGTGAGTGTTCTTTAATCCACTTACCCTCGCAAAAACGAAGCAACTCAGCCTGATTTCGGATGAGGAGTCCGGGAATATCTATTAAGTTACCTGCATCATCTTTCGCCACCATAGAGAAATAACATGAATTGGTGTGCCGGTTTTCACCGGTGCGTGGATTAAAAGATTCGATGCGCATGCCCACAATCATGCTACGACGGCCAACATAATTGATAGAAGCCTTTACCGTGAGCAGGTCACCCACATCAACAGGTGAAAAAAACTCAACGCCCTCTACCGCTACTGTCACAACGTAACTCCCGCTATGCTTTGCAGCGCAGACATAAGCCACCTTATCCATGATTGACAATAAGATACCACCATGTACCTTGCCGCCAAAATTGGCATAAGAAGGAATCATAAGTTCGGTATAGACCGTTTCAGAGTCGGCCACGGGTTTGAGCATCCGGTTCATGGTATTTATCCTTATTGTTTCAGGAATAGAGGCAAGATACAGCATTTGGTGGTAGTTTTCGAAAACAAGAGAGCCGAAAAAAATGCGGGAGTTAGAGTCAAACAAGCCTCACCGCAAAAACACAAATTCGCGGTAAGCTGCAAGAGCAAGAAAAGCCTTCAAGAAGTTAAATAAAATTTAATTAATTTCTTAATAAAAGCTTAAAAATGCCTTTTATTGGCAAAAAACATATACTTATCGAGAATGATAAGTCTTCCATCGTTAAATTTGCCGAATCAACATTAGCAAATTTTTATGTCTGTTTTCAAGACATAAAAATAGGAAAACACCTTTCAACACCATAAGGTAAGTTAAATCTGTGCCTGATTGGACAAAAAACATCGGGAGATGAGACATACAAGAAGCCATCTTATTTTGGTATTCATTTGCAGTTTATTTTTTGCAGCATGCGGAGGAGGAAATAGCTCCATAGAACAAGATGCAAAACGAATAGCTGATTTACAATGCCGTTCCATCAAGCTGATGCAAAAGGCCAGCTCAGGCGACATGGGTCTCATGCAAGAGAGTGCCGAGTTAAGCACTCAGGCCAGTGCCTTGATGCGACAGGTTGAAAGCAAGTATGCAGCGGCCGCTGACAAGAAACTCTTAGCCGATGCAGTGCAGGATGCCATGAAGGATTGTCAGTGATAAGAAGATTCGAGGGGTTTTATCAAATTAAGCGGAAACAGAGCGGCCGGGATATTCGATTTAATCTACATCCCTTAGTTTCATGAGTCACTTTCTGTG
>JBIIMV010000330.1:0-2932 GCA_044337805.1 Bacteroidia bacterium | reverse complement strand
TCTGCCAGACTTCCGGTAATCGACAAAATTTTTACCAGGGTAGGCGCATCAGATAATATCAGTTCGGGTGAGTCAACTTTTATGGTTGAGATGAATGAAACAGCCAGTATCCTCAATAACATTGGCGACAGAAGTCTAATTCTGCTGGATGAAATTGGAAGAGGCACCAGTACTTATGATGGGATATCCATTGCCTGGGCGATTGCGGAGTATCTGCAGTCTCATCCGGGAGGGCCTATTACGCTATTTGCCACGCATTATCATGAGTTGAACGAAATGGAAGCCATGTTAGCGGGAATAAAGAATTTCCATGTTTCGGTGAAGGAGACTCCCTCAAAGGTCATATTCCTCAGGAAGCTTGTGCCCGGCGGCAGTGAACATAGCTTCGGGATTCACGTGGCTAAAATGGCCGGATTGCCATCTCTCGTTACAGAGCGGGCACTGGAAATAATGAAAAGCCTGGAAAAGAGACATCACGAAAACCTCGCGGCTAAAGGCCAAAAAAATCCTGCCGAGAAGGAAGTACAGCTCAGCATTTTTCAACTTGACGACCCCTCGCTTTCTGCCATTCGTGATGCCCTGCAAAAAACGGATATTGATCACCTCACCCCGGTTGAGGCGCTGATGAAATTATCAGAAATAAAAAAGCTGGCAGGCGGATAATGGCTTCAAGCCATACTTATTCTGTTAATTTTGCAGCACTGAACTTTTTCTTTTTCCACAATGGGATTTATCGCAAATATTGCTGCCAGACAAATTCTTGACTCCAGAGGAAACCCGACTGTTGAGGTTGATGTATATGCCGACTCAGGCGCAATGGGCCGCGCATCAGTGCCAAGCGGTGCAAGTGCAGGCTCGCATGAAGCAGTTGAATTGCGCGATGCTGACCCCGCGGTTTACCTGGGTAAAGGAGTTCTAAAAGCGGTGCATTATGTGAATACCATTCTCAGAGAGGAACTGAATGGGATGTACGTCTTTGATCAAAGTGCCGTCGATGCAAAAATGCGCGCGCTTGATGGCACAGACAACAAAGGTCGTTTTGGTGCCAATGCCATACTTGGTGTTTCGCTGGCTCTTGCAAAATGTGCTGCTCAGGAAGTAGGTCTTCCTCTGTTCCGTTATCTCGGCGGTCCGAATGGTAACACCCTGCCTGTTCCAATGATGAACATCCTGAATGGGGGTGCTCATGCAGACAATAGTATAGACTTTCAGGAATTCATGGTGATGCCGCTCAATGCAGAATCTTTTTCTCAAAGTCTCAGAATGGGCACAGAGGTGTTCCATCATTTAAAAAAGGTCCTTAAAGACAAGGGCTATAGCACCAATGTGGGCGACGAAGGTGGTTTTGCCCCAAATATAAAATCCAATACGGAAGCGATTGAAACAGTGCTTATGGCGATTGAAAAGGCAGGTTACCGTCCCGGTGAGGATATCTACATTGCCATTGATGCCGCGAGTTCTGAGTTTTACAATGCTCAGGAAAAGGTGTATCATTTTCATAAGTCGGGTGGAGAAAAATTAACCTCTTCGCAAATGGTGGATTACTGGGCTGAATGGGCCGCAAAATATCCGGTGATTTCTATAGAAGATGGTTTGGCTGAAGACGATTGGGATGGCTGGAAATTGCTAACCGACAGAATCGGAAAAAAAGTGCAGCTCGTCGGAGATGATCTTTTTGTAACCAATGTAAAAAGGCTTTCTCAGGGAATCAGTGGTGGTATTGCGAACTCAATTCTTGTAAAGGTGAATCAAATCGGTACCCTCACAGAAACTTTGAATGCCGTACAAATGGCTCAGCATAGTTCCTACACAGCCGTGATGAGTCATCGTTCCGGTGAAACCGAAGACACTACCATCTCTGACCTAGCTGTTGGACTGAACGCCGGTCAGATAAAAACAGGTTCGGCCTCACGCACCGATAGAATTGCAAAATATAACCAACTTCTGCGCATCGAGGAAATACTTGATGAACAGGCGCGCTTCCCCGGGAAGAATTTCAAGTTCATTTCCTGAACCAAGCAACCAATTAATTGTTAACATAACAGAACAGATAACATGGATACCCTCAAAGAAAAGTTTATTGCCAAGGCCGCCCCTATGAAGGAGGAGGTAAAATCAATTATTAAGGAACACGGAGATAAAAAACTGGGAGAGTATACGGTGGCATCGGTCTACCAGGGTATGAAAGGCATGATTGGCCTTGTCACGGAAACGTCCAAACTCGATCCGGAAGAGGGTATTCGCTTCAGGGGTTATACCATTCCTGAACTCAGGGAACAGCTTCCAAAAGCCCCTAACGGAACAGAACCTCTGCCTGAAGGTATCTTCTACCTTATGCTGGTAGGTGAATTGCCAACCAAGGAAGAGGCTTACGACATCAGCAATCACTGGGCACGCAGAAGCATTGTTCCCAAACATGTTTTTGATGTGCTCGATAAACTTCCCGCCAATACTCATCCAATGACTATGTTCAGCACGGCTGTGATGGCCATGCAAACAGAGTCTCTCTTCGCGGCAGCATACAAAAAAGGTATTTCAAAGAAACAATACTGGGATTATACCTACGAAGATGCCATGAACCTCATTGCCCGTCTTCCCAGGGTTGCTGCCTATATCTATCGCAAAAAATATAAAAATGATGGGCTATGAAGAATTCAATGTAAAGCGTCTGATGCGTCTGTATCTTACCATACATTGCGATCATGAAGGTGGTAATGTGAGCGCTCATGCTACCCATCTGGTGGGATCCGCCCTCAGTGATCCTTATCTCGCCTTTGCAGCAGGAATGAACGGACTCGCAGGGCCGCTTCATGGACTCGCTAACCAGGAAGTTGTTGCCTGGCTTCTTCAGATGAAAGAGGAAATCGGCACTTCAACTCCTACCAAACAACAAATCGAAGCCTACGTGAAAAAGACCATTGAAGATGGTAAA
>JBIIMV010000180.1:0-4350 GCA_044337805.1 Bacteroidia bacterium | reverse complement strand
TCTGCAGAGCATGACATCAGTTTTTTCAGGGCAGATTTCAGGGCAGATTTGTTCCCCGAGCTGAATAAAAATCCATTCTTTCCTTCCTCCAGAAAAGCAGTTCTTGCGCCAACCTTATCAGATAGCACCATCGGGAATCCTGCTGCTGCAAACTCATGCACCACCACACCCCAGGGCTCGAAAATACTTGGTAAAACAAAGGCACTTCCACCCAGCATGAAAGACCTTAACGCATCACCCTGAAGAAAGCCGTGATGTTGAATAGCGGGATGTATGGGGCGTTGCTCCCATCGTGGACCGGTTCCTGCTGCATGCAAGTCCCAGTTCGAAAATCCTTCCTGATGCAACTCACAAAAAACCTCACACAGTTCTTCAAAATACTTTTCCGGCGCATAGCGCCCCACATAAATCAATCGGTATTTATCCTGCGAAAATTGATTTTTCCTTTCGGCATAAATACTGTTGAAAACCGGATAATCGCAAGAATATACACCAAGAGAAATATGACGAAACCCCATGCGCTGTGCAAAATCCTGCTGCTCCGTACCGGGCACAAACGCAAAATCGAAATACGGCGACAAAAACATCCGCGCATAAACCGTTGCCAGCCTCTGTTTAACATTACCCTGCCACTGATTATCGAAAGCCAGCACTGCTGTTGCGCTTCCCCGATGCTTCACTGCACCGATGTATGCCTTGTCTGCCCATCCTCCACAAAATATTAAATCATAATTACCCGAAGAGGCTATCTTCAGTATCTCTTCATCACTCATCTTAAATCGATCATAAAGATGAACATGAGAAGAGAAGATAAATTGGAAAGGGGCATCCGGATTTACCGGATAGGCAATAACATCAGCCTCAATGCCATGCCTATCACATAAATCGTTCAGACAGGCAACAAAATAGGCCGCCAGTTCGCGGTACAGAATTAAAACCTTCTTCATAGTTACATGCTGATGAAACCATTTTTCTTGTCAAATGTAAGATTCGGCATGCATTTATTGTTGATGTGCCCAAAGCTTATGAAGAGAAAACAAGGATATGCTGAATGTGAAAGGATAGAGGGATAAATAGCCTTACCTTTGAAGCAGCATCTGACTATGAACCGACCCAGTTTTGACCAC
Organism: Bacteroidia bacterium; assembly: GCA_044337805.1. Lineage (GTDB taxonomy): Bacteria > Bacteroidota > Bacteroidia > UBA4408 > UBA4408 > JBEGML01. The sequence goes on along the minus strand of JBIIMV010000180.1, from coordinate 3,223 downwards.
ATCTACATGGAGCTTGCCAAAAACCTTTCTCTCCGCTCACATTGCGTGAGGGCGCAGGTAGGAGCGGTTCTCGCAAAAGACACCAGGATCATCTCACTTGGGTACAATGGTCCGCCTGCAGGTACCCACAATTGTGATGAAGCCTGGCCGGCCGAAGGCTGCCCGCGCGACAGCAAAGGGTCTTGTTCTCTGGCCCTCCATGCCGAGCAAAATGCCATTCTGTACGCCTCAAAAAACAACGTTTCGGTTGAAGGCTCTACCCTGTATGTTACCCTTTCTCCCTGCATTGCCTGTGCAAGGGTGATTTACAGCACCGGAATAAAAAAAGTTTTTTTCCTGGAATCATACGCAGCCTACAAGAACATTAGTACCGACGAAGGTGTTGAGTTTCTGAAGAAATTCGGCGTTGAAGTGGAACAGCTTCAGCTCTGAAATTTCCTTTGTTTTGAGAATGCCGGAAAGGAAAAAAGTATTGCTGCCACTGCTGGTGTTTTGCGCACTGGCGGCTGGATATTTTATTGGAAGACGGCACTCTGAACCATATGTATATGCCCAAAGCGATATGGAACAAGGTGGAGCAGGCGCACGCATGGAGGAGCTGATCGATTACATAAGCCGGGAATACGTCGACACAATCGATGCCGACAGCATTACCACTCTGGCCATAGAAGCCGTGCTGGCAAGACTTGATCCCCACTCGCAGTACATTCCTGCGAGTGAATTTGACTTCAGCAAGGAGAGTATAGAGGGAAACTTCGAAGGCATTGGCGTAGAATTTCAAATTTTCAGAGACAGCATTTTTGTTACTTCGGTGATACATGGCGGACCTTCCGAAAAATCTGGCCTGATGCCCGGCGACCGTATTGTGGCTGTAGATGGAAAAACACTTGTGAAAACAGACCTCAGCAATGAGTTTGTCCTGAGAAGCCTGAGAGGAAAATCAGGCTCGTGCGCACGTCTGAGTCTTTTTAACCCCCATCATACACCTACCCTGAGAACCGCAGAAGTTGTGCGCGGAAAAATTCCCTACCGAAGCGTGCACTATGCCATGTTACCCGGTCAAACAGGGTATTTAAACATTGACCATTTTTCGATTGAAACAGGAAAGGAAGTCAAAGAAGCACTGGAGCAATTAAAGCTGCAACAGATGAAGGCACTGGTTGTTGATGTTCGCGGTAACCCCGGCGGAGTGCTGCAGTCTGCCGTAGAAGTTTGCGACGAATTTATCGGTGACGATAAAATCATCACTTATACCATGGGAAAAGCAAGACAAAGAGAAGAGTTCCATGCCGGCAAAACCGGGGCTTACGAAAAAGGTCCACTCGCGATACTCATTGATGAGAATTCCGCCTCAGCAGCTGAAATTGTTGCCGGCGCAATACAAGATCACAACAGGGGAATACTCATTGGAAGAAGATCATTCGGAAAAGGATTCGTTCAGGAACAAAGCCGCTTCAGCGACGGCAGCGGCATGAGACTCACCATAGCACGATATTATACACCCAGCGGCAGATGTATACAGAAACCCTACAGCCCCGACCAACTCAATAACTATCACGAAGAAGCCTGGGATAGACTAAAAACAGGAGAGCTCTTTCATCAGGACAGCATTCATACGGCCGGGCTGCCCGAATTCAGAACATCCGCGGGAAAGCGGGTATTCGGTGGAGGAGGCATTATCCCCGACATCTTCGTTCCGTTGGATACAATGGGGTATGGAAAACTTGCTGAACAACTAACAACCGAAGGACTGTTAAATGAATTAGCCTATGACAAAGCCGAGAGCATGAGGGTCTTTAACAAAAAAGAAAAACCCACAGCAAGAGTGCTATTGAATACCTTGCAGAAACAAAGCGACAAGGCACTTTGGCAAGAGCTGTGCAGCAGCGTTAAAATGCGAAAAAAAATGGTCTTGATAAAGGCCGGCGAAGCTGAAAAAAAACACCTTATCAACCAGTTCAGGGCCTTAACGGCGCGCTATGTAGCAAAAGAAGAAGGGCACTATCAGGTTTCTGTTTTGAACGATAAATGCTTCAAAACAGCCGCTGAAAATTTATTGCAAAGCGTAAAGTGATATTTCTGAAATAGAAAAGCGTTCTAGTCCTGTTTTTTTTTATTTCCTTTGACCGCAAATTCAAAAACCAATTTATCAACCATTCAAATCAAATGATCATGGAATCAGTAGGGAACGCTTCAAACCTGACGAGAATAGGAGTCTTTTATGATGGTAATTATTTCCTTCACGTCAGCAATTACTACAACTACAATCATGCCCGCCGTGCACGCATCAGCATAAAAGGTTTACACCATTTCATACGTGCTCAGGTGGCGCAGGAAGAGGGGCGCGAAATGCATCTGTGCCAAATTGTAGATGCTCATTATTTCCGCGGCAGACTTAACGCACAGGAAGCCAGTCAGAAAGGTAATCTTCTCTATTACGACAGGGTATTCGACGATATCTTGATGTATGAAGGAATCACTACGCACTATTTGCCTGTAAAAAGCTCTAACCTGGGTGGCAAACAAGAAAAAGGAATTGATGTCTGGCTGGCTCTTGAAGCCATGGAGCAAACCTATCTCAAGAAATTCAATGTCATCGTACTCATTACCTCAGATGGTGATTACGTGCCACTCATTCGCAAACTCAATACCATGGGTTCCCGGGTTATGGTTATTAGCTGGGATTTCGAATACACCACCGACGATGGATCCAAAATGGTTACCAAAACCTCACAGGATCTCATTGAAGAAGTTACCTATCCAATTGCCATGCACGAGATCATTGAGAACCGCATTCGCAAAAATGATCCTCTTGTGGCGAACCTCTTCGTTCAACCAAATCCTGCTGCTAAAATGGCAACAAGACAGCTTCTGGAAATGGAGGGTGAAAGACATGTCAGCACTGTTCATAGTCTGAAAACAGGTTACGGGTTTATCAACTATCCACCGAACAACCTGTTCTTCCATTTCTCAAGCCTCGTAGATACTGATTTTGCTGAACTGCGCGAGGGTGACGAAGTTGAGTTTATCATGGACATCAATGAAAAAGGTGAGCCCATTGCAAAGGCTGTGCGCCTGCTTTACGATGAACAGCCACCGGCTTGATTTTAACACGACACAAAAAACCGGCTTTCGCCGGTTTTTTTTTGCCCAAACCACAGAATGATGTATCTTAGTGAACTCATAAAGCATCTCATGAAGAAAAGTTTCCGTTTCGCTCTGT
>JBIIMV010000179.1:0-4355 GCA_044337805.1 Bacteroidia bacterium | reverse complement strand
TCCATCTCGAAAAAATTGCAAATGCAGCTTGGTGAAGACTATCCTGTTTTAATACCGGCGGCCCCTTTAATGTATCTACAAAATGTAAGACTGGCGATTCTATATAACCCTTGTAATGAAAACCCGAATAAGGTGCGGTCTTACCAAGCCATCCTTTTACAACACTGCCGCGCATATAATCATCGTAACGGGTTAAGCCGAGAAAAGGCAGCCAGGAAATGGCCCTACTGAATGGTTCTTTCCGGTGGAGATAGTCAGCAATCAAGGGCTCTGAAAGAAATGGATAATAAGAAGTTGGATTAAAAATTCGATCAGCAAAGCCAAACATCGCCAAATCTGTATTTACAATTATGGCACGCGGCGGAGGGTGATGCACAAGATATTGCCTGAGCAACACATCTGTTTCGCCATGAATAGCACCCTCTGTTCCGGCGTTGAAGGAATTGAGGTGCAACAGGCTGTCAAAAATCCCCGGATGATAATGAATATAAGCGCGAGAGCTACCAAAAAAAACCAGCTCATGTGGTGTTCGACCTTCAATTATTTCATCCAGCTTCTCAAATTTATGCTGGTCGAAGCGCCGCAAACCATTTTCTACCATGGGCATGAGAAGCAGCGGAATGATTGTGCAAACAAGAAGAGCTATGAGCAGACGCTTAATCATCAAAATTGAAAATAAATAAAACTGCTGTTGTTGAAAACGCCAAATAATAGAATCATCAGTAAAACACCACTAAGAAACAGCATGTCGGTCTTTGCACGGTTGTTAAATCCGGAAAGCATAGGATCAAATTTTCGCTCACATAAAAAAGTAATAAAGCACATAGCTACTGATATAATGGCTGAACTTGGCCCGAACTCCATAAACTGATTCACCGACACAACCGTTGAAAATGCATGAAGATCATTTAAAGTGAATATGCTTTTTATCATCATCATCGCACTCTCCATGCTGTTGGCACGAAAGAAAATCCATGCCAGCATCACTGCAAATAAATTCAAGAGCCAGGAAGAAAATCGGATGAAAGATGTTGAAGGCAAAGAAGGCAGAAATTTCTTGCTGAGATTATAGATAACGATGTAAATGGCATGTAATCCGCCCCAGATTGCAAAGGTCCAAGCAGCACCATGCCATAAACCTGAAACAAGAAAAACAATAACCACATTCCTGAGCTGAGCCGGGTAACCAAGCCGGTTTCCTCCCATTGGTATGTACAAATAGTCGCGAAACCATGTGCTTAGCGATATATGCCAGCGTGACCAAAACTCATGAATGTTCAAGGCTTGATAAGGTCGGTTAAAATTTACCATGAGCCGATATCCCATGGTGCGTGCAGCGCCTATGGCCATATCTGAATAGCCCGAAAAATCTCCATATATCTGTATTCCAAATGCAAAAACTCCAATTACAAGGTTTAGCCAGTGATATTCATCAGGATTTTCGAAAACGGCATTCGCATATATGGCTAAGCGGTCTGCTACTACAACTTTCTTGAAAAGACCCCATGCCATTAGCCGCATCCCTGACACGAACATCACTGGATCAAAATGATGCTTTTCATAAAACTGATGCAATATGTTTTGTGGCCTTTCGATGGGTCCTGCCACAAGCTGCGGATAAAACATTACATATAGGGCATAAATACCAAAATGCCGTTCGGGATTCTGATGCCCGCGATATACCTCTATGGTATAGCTCATGGCCTGAAAAGTATGAAAGCTCAGCCCAATGGGCAGGAGAATATCCCACAGCGGCAACCTTGTGTCTGTTCCGCTGAAGGCCAAAAGAGCATTGATATTTTGTATACCGAAGTTGTAGTACTTAAAAACCGCCAGTACTCCAATATTTGCAATGATACTGCCGGTGAGATAGACTTTCCTTGCAGCTCCTGTGCTGCCCGCAATGCGAATTCCGGCAACGTAGTCGATGATAATTGTAAGAAATAGAATGCTGAGATAAGCAGGAACGAAAGCTGCATAAAACAGGCAGCTGCTGAGCAATAAATGCATCCAGCGGTAGGGCTGCGGCAATAAGAAATACAGCAGGGTTACCACCGGAAAGAAAAAGAAAAACTCTAAGGAGTTAAATAGCATTTGCCGGTAAATGAGTCCGAAAAATACCTATTTTTTTGAGGAAATTGTGGCAGGTGCGCTGCAGCAGGTTTGCTAGGCGAAGGTGATAAGAACCTGATTCTTCTCCACTGCCTGACCCTGCTTGATTTTAATCTGCTTTACCACCACATCCGCGGCGGCTTTAATGATATTCTCCATCTTCATGGCTTCAAGCACCAAAAGGGGCTCTCCTTTCTTTATCTCCTGGCCCTCGGTTGCCTTAATACTGAGCACCAATCCGGGCATTGGGGCTTTTAGCTCGGCTAGCTTTCGTGCTGTAGCATCCGAGAAGCCCATGCGCTCCATCAACTCATCCAAACGGGTGTTTACCTTAAGGGAGATGATCTTGCCATTGAGTATTAGGCTTACCGTGCGTGCAGCACTGTCGTATGACAAGATCTCGGCATTCCAGCTTTTACCATCTTTTAGCAGATGAAGAAATCTGCCATCAACCGACAAATCGGCCTCAAATGGCTTTCCATTGAGTGTACCGGTAAGCTTATCTCCGGTCTTGAAATCAACCTCTACCGTGTGCTGACCCGACTTTACTTTGTACATGCCACTAAGTTAACCAATATTCTTAATCTATGTAAAACTCATACCTGAGATTAAAAAAATCCAGGATATAAGTCCCGGTATTGCGGGTGAGTATGCTCTCAGGCAGACCATCTTCTTTGCGGTAAAAGAAAAACCGCTCCACCATAGGTAATGTATTACGAAAAAACCGCTCTCCAGTGAGTTTGCCGTTTTCATATTTCATCTCCAGAGTCTCAATATACTCGCCCACTGCATCGGTATAGTATTGACGCTCGATCAGTTGTCCCTCATCATCGTAGCGATAGTTGATTCTTACCCGCATCCCTGTGGCAGAAAAAAAATACTCCTCAGAAAACAGCTTCCCATTACGTGTGTATGCGATCCCTTCTTTGTATACCAAACCATTGTCATTGATAAACTTCTTCTTCAATTGTCCTTCAACCGGCACCTCATATTTAACGGTTTCGAGTGATTGAATATACTGGTTTAAGGGCTTAAAATACCGGGGACTCTCGCCTTCGCTTGTTTCCGTACATTGTATAAATCGACAGGGCCTTCGCAGGCTGTCGTATCGTATATAAGAAGTGCTGAATTGCCCGCGCTCATACTTGCGTCTCACCAACATCGTACTGTCCTTGTTCCGGTACCATAAGGTAAGTACCGTATCTGTCGACAAAGATGATGGCAACTCGGCACTCCACACGGGCAGCCCCTGAACGTCGTACTCAAAAATAAATTGCTTGCCGGTCTTCCTGATTCTGTCGTTCTCATTTTTAACAGCCACCTCAGCATAAATTCGACGAATGCGGCGTTTCTTGATCTCTGAAGTGCTGAGTAATTTTTCTATTGGACCTTCCGGACTGCTAACAGGATAACCAGTCTGTGAAAAAAGCAAGGAAGGGAAAAGAAAAAGTAGAATAAATAATCTCATGGCTTCATTAAATCAAGGGCTTCCTGCATAGACTGTACCGGCAGGGAACACCGATGATCAACACAAACATAAAAGCCTTTGCCTTTTCCCTGAAAGAAATCGAGAGAAGATTTTCCACCATCAACGGTTAAATACAATCGGTCAGGATGGTAGCCTTCTCTTAGAAAATCAAGTGCTGCTATGGATACATCCTTAAGTCCTATCTGATAATATGGATATGCCAAACGCAAGCCCAGCATTCCCCAGCGTGAAAAACCTGAGCCATAAGACTGCATGCCTCCGGATACAGACCTGAGCATTCGTTCTGCTCTCTGCTCCCAATGCGGACGAGCCAAAAGAAGTCCGGCCTCATGTAAAACAAAAGCCATCATACTGTTCGATGCTGGTGTTACATTGTCATGCACTTCTTTCTTACGTGCAATCAACTTTCCGGAATTTGATGAAGTAAAATACAGCAGATCGCTATCTGCATCGTGAAAAAGCTCCAGCGCTTTTTCTATGCAACGGGTCGAATGATCTAACCATGCCTCATTAAAATCGGCCTGATAAAGTGCATTACACGCATCCGCAAAGAAGGCATAATCTTCAAGAAAACCATCTGTGCGTGCCTGTCTGTTCTTGCTGTTGTGAAGCAGGCTTCCATCAGGTTTTACATGATAATCACACAAATAGCGCATGCAGCGCTGTGCAGCCTGAATGTACTTTTCCTCGCCAAAGGTCAGATAGGCCTCACAAAGCCCTCTGATTAAAAGCGCATTCCAGCTCAGCAAAATCT
>JBIIMV010000177.1:0-4394 GCA_044337805.1 Bacteroidia bacterium | reverse complement strand
AATGATAGCAGCAAAAAAGAATCCTAACGATTGTGTTGTACTCGTGATGGGGGCCACCTTTAAGGAGGATGTCAGTGACATCAGAAATAGCAAGGTTGCAGATGTCATCAAGGAACTGAAAAGCTTTAGCGTGAATGTTCATGTTGTAGACCCACACGCAGACAGTGCCGAACTTGAACATGAATACGGATTTTCACTTGAAAAAAACCCTGGCAAGAATTACGACGCTGTTATTGTGGCGGTGAATCACCAGGAATACAAAGCCCTTACCGAAGATTACTTCGCAGGTATTCTGAACAAAGATTCTTTGCTTGTGGATATCAAAGGCATGTATCGCGGCAAGATTAAATCTCTCAAATATTGGAGTTTGTAGCGCGATGAAGGCAAAAAAAATCCCCGGAAAGTTTCCGGGGATTTTTTTTTGCCTTCACTCCTTCTGTTCACGTTCGGATAACGGCACGATATACATCCAGAATAACCTGACGATACATGCTACCAAAGGTTGCCAATGCCCAAACCCTGAGAAGCATTCGCTCATTGGGCTTCAGCAACACAAGGGCTTTACGGTATTCTTTCTGAAATAACAGAGGATCGAAACTGACCTTGGTCAGAATCTTTTGGCTGAGTTCAAGCATGCCTGCCATCACAATCAAAAGTTTCGGGCGGTTTAACATTACTTGGGAAAAGTGAAGGGAAGCTTTTCTTTTCGGCTTAAGACCTCGTCCCTGCCTGAAGGATTCCCTTCACCGACCCGCTGTTTATAACCTGATAACGTAAACAGCCCGTACTTAGTTGCGTTGATGAAATAAAAAACCGGCAAAAGATGTTAAAAAAGAAATGATAGCTTCCTGATGCGCGACTTCCATCCTCAGACCATCAATATCCGTTTCTAAAAAATCCTGTGGGCAATCCGAAACTCCTGCTACCACGGCTCACCATGAGAAGAACCAACAAAAATCAGGTTCACTCAGACTGTCCCCAGCGAAAAGCATCGGCAGGAAGGGAGGCAAGGTCCAAGACTCTGTTCACTACCGACATGGCAAGATCAGAGATTGATTGCGGTTTATGATAAAATGAAGGAACAGCCGGACAGATGATTCCTCCTGCCAGAGTTACCTGCTCCATGTTTTTCAGATGAATGAGACTTAGAGGAGTTTCCCTGGCCACAAGAATTAATTTTCTGCGTTCCTTGAGCATTACATCAGCAGAACGTGTTAACAAATCATCAGAGACTCCTGAGGCAATTCTTCCCAAAGTTCCCATAGAACAAGGAATAACAATCATGGTATCAAATCCTGCTGAGCCGGAAGCAAAGGGAGCGGAAAAATCATCCTTGGCATACCGCCTGAAAGACAGCTGTTCGAAATCACGGTTGCCAAGCTCATACTCCCAAACATCCATGGCATTGCGACTCATAATAAGTCCGATGCGATATTCTTCAGGATTGAGCTTGCTCAGTGCCTGCAACAGCAGTTGAGCATAAATACTTCCGCTTGCACCTGTAACGGCAACAACTATTTTTCTGGCGATCATTTCAAAGTAACAACACAGAGCGAGTTAAGTTCCGCCTTTTGAAAGCTTGTAGCGAATGCCGAAAACCAATGCTGAATTGTACTGACCAAGATTCAGTCGGAACATCAGATTCCCGACATGAGGACGCACGGGAAAAAGGCTCTGATTAAAACGCCCCTCAAGCTCCAGCCTCTCACCGATTGGATACCTGATGCCGGCGTTGAAACTCAATTCATAACGGTAAAAAGGTCTCGCTTCGAGACTATTTTCAGGAAATTCACCATCCTGATTTCTTATTTGACTGCCTATGAGATATCCGCCGGAAATACCACCTACCCACCAAAGCTTTTTGTAGTAAGCAGAAACAAGTAGCGGAACCTCCACATATCGCAGCCTGAGATTGTAGGATAAATAATCTCCCTTATCAGGACGTGCCGGATCAAAACTTCCCTTTTCGAAATATGCCATTTGCATTTCCCATCTTATCTTTTCATTACGAAAAGGACGCCAAACGGAGATACCTGCAAAGGCACCGGGCTGATTAAATCCGGCCAGGTTATCACCGGATACCTGACTTGTGACTAGGCCTGCGGAGGCAACAGCACGAAAAGACTGTGCGCTGCTATAAAAAGCAGGAACAGACATCAACAACAGAAAAAGAAAGAGTCTGATGTTACTTGATTTTTTTCTCCTCAGCCTGAAGTACTTCCCAGGTAGAAGAGTTGTAAACAAAAGCCACCACGTAGCAGTGAGATGCATCGAAAGATGGATCAAGCGTAAGGCTGTATTTTTTCGTTATGGCAGGATTGCCTTTTACAGGATTACCGGCGATTAACTCTCCCTGACTGCTACCATTAAACGATGCGCGCAAAACGTGTTTATGCATGTAGTTCTGCACCCAGTCAGGAGAAACGGTATAATCCTTTTGCGGAGCCTGAATACTGTCCTCTACGAGGTAAACAGCAAGCTTAAAGTCACCCTGAAGGCTTTGCTCGAATTCAGTTGAAACCTCAGTATCAATTTTACGCGTTGAGGCATCGAAGGAATTTTTTATGGTAATAAATGCAGAAAGCTCTTTGGCCAATTGAGCGCTAACCTCAGTATTCCAGGCTGATTCACCTTTGATGTGGTTATTTGGATAACCTGCACGATTAACCATACCATTAGGATTACCTGCAGCAAGAAGACCGAAGAAGTTGTACAATTCGGTAGAAACCGGGTTCCTGAAATCAGAAGGATATTTGGGTGGGTCAGGAGAAGCGAACCCTCCTGCATGTACCCCAATTACAACTACTTTTTCGCCATAATCTTTTTTTATCTGATCGGCAACACGAGCAGCCTTGGGGCAGTTTCCACAGGTATGTCCGGTATAGTCCTCCAACAATACCTTTCGAACCTTTACCACAATATCGGTATCGTTGCCGGTATCGGGCGTGGTAGAATAAGGAGGTTTTACATAATCACAGGAGGCCAAAACGGCAAACACTGCCATCAGGAGGAAACAAAACTTTTTCATCAGAAAACTATTCAACACAAATATAAAAAAATGTGCTCTAAGCAAAATTGCCACATGGGCTTAGACCGCAGGATTAATAAAAGAACAAAGAGGATGATTCATGGTTTTGTAGATTTGTACTTTCCTGAATGCTCATGTCGAACCAAAACGAATATTGTCCATCACTTTTCCATTACTCACGCTTTCAGACCAGAGAGGTCAGAATTGGTGAATTACACATGGGAGGTAACCACCCTATCAGGGTGCAGAGCATGACAACCACCGACACGATGGATACCGAGGCCACTGTTGCACAATCGGTGCGTATGATTGAGGCCGGGTGTGAGTTGGTGAGAATCACAGCCCCCAGCCTGAACGAAGCAAAGAATCTGGAAAATATTAAGAAGACCCTTCGGGCACGGGGTTATCATACTCCCCTTGTTGCCGACATACACTTTACCCCAAATGCTGCAGAACTTGCTGCCAGAATCGTAGAAAAGGTTAGAATAAACCCCGGCAATTATGCCGACAAGAAAAAGTTCGAACACACAGATTTCACAGACATTGCATATCAGTCAGAGCTCGACAGAATCAGAGAACGGTTTGTTCCCCTGGTGAAAATCTGTAAAGAATACGGGACCGCCATGCGTATAGGAACCAACCATGGATCGCTCAGCGACCGGATTCTCAGCCGCTATGGTGATACCCCAATGGGGATGGTGGAATCTGCCATGGAGTTCCTGAGGATATGTGAAGACATGAACTATCACCAGATTGTTCTTTCAATGAAAGCAAGTAATCCCAAGGTAATGGTGGAAGCATACCGACTGCTGGTTCATACCATGATGAAAGCCGGAATGAATTACCCCCTGCACCTGGGTGTTACTGAAGCAGGAGATGGAGAAGATGGCAGAATAAAATCAGCAGCGGGCATTGGTACTTTGCTTGAAGATGGACTCGGCGACACCATACGGGTTTCGCTTACTGAAGATCCTGAGTTCGAAATCCCTGTAGCAAAAGCACTGGCTGAAAGATATTCCTCACGCAAAACAAATCGGGTGAACGTTCCCGAACGAATCATCCTGCCAAATCCTTTCGAATACGAGAAACGTAAGAGCAAGGCAGTTCTTCATACAGGCGGAGAACATGCGCCAAGAGTTATCATCAGCTTGAATCGGCGCGGCAAGCTTCAACCCGTCTCTTTTTTCGGACTCGACTATCGCTATCATGCAGAAAGTGATAAGTGGAATCTTGGCGAAATGGCCAGCGATTTCATTTACACAGGTAAAGAACCCGTTGATTTTGAAATCCCCGGAACATTAGGAATTATTCATGACTATGAGACCTGGAAAAAGCAGAATCATGCAGAGCGCAGATATCCCTTGAT
>JBIIMV010000176.1:0-4397 GCA_044337805.1 Bacteroidia bacterium | reverse complement strand
AAATAGATGTTGCTGACTGACTGAAGTGCATTCATCAGTTCAAGCCACTTTTGCTCAGGCAGGCGCTTGGTATACCACACAGATGATGGAGCCATGCATATGTAGGTTTGTTGTTGAAATGGCTTTATCTTTTCAAAGTCTCTTGCTGTAGGATAGAGTTTTTGAGGTAGCAGGTTGCAGGGAATCACGCTGCTTAGCAGGTCATGATTGCGCCTGGTTTCATGTCTCCCGTCAATATGATGCTTTACCACCTTGCTGAAGCTGAAAGAGAATGGGTTCTTGTCAAAACCTGCGCTTGTCTTTGCTCCGCTCAACATGGTTATCAGGCCACTGCCTGCATAACGTTGAAGATTGATGACATAATCGAATTTTTCGTTTCTTATTTGTTTGATGAGTGTGATATTGCTCTTGAAAAATCCTTGTTTCTTGTCTCTGATGAAGACACCTTTGAGGTAGGGATGTCCCTGAAACAATCCTTCGTTGCCTTTGCGTAAAAGAAAATAAAGTGAAGCATCCGGCATGGCATGATGAAGGCTTTCCAGCACTGCTGTTGCCAGTATCACATCTCCGGTGAAGGCGGTTTGAATGACAAGAACCTTAGTGCTACTCATGTATGAATTTTATTTCTGATAGTTTGAGTGTTCCTTTTTTGCAGGTGATACGGAAGTTGTTTGTTCCTTCTTTTATCCCGAAATCCCCTTTCAGTATGGCAAGTCCGCCCTGGCTTTTGAGCGCAAATGTTTTTCCGTTCACCACGATATCCAGCTGCAGCGGAAGAGAATCTTTGACTTTTATTTCACACTGAACATACCTGTGATTGCCTGTCATCTCAACTTCTTTAGTAATACTCTGTCCGGCGCCAAGCACTAAAAATTGTTCGTCATTCTTTCCTGATTCTGTCTCAACATCGTTCGCCACCCAGGTCATGGCAGACATATTCAGGTCTTTGCTCCATCTGGCCGGATGTGAATCTTCATGCCACAGGTCGAGCTGCCTGATATGTACTTCTTTGTCATCACGTTCAATGCGGTATACTGCTCCTTGTCTTCTTGCCAGAAGATGCAGCTGCATGCCATCAAGTTCAATGTCGACATATTCAGGTGCCGGTCTGTCGGTTTTTTCATTGCTGTTTACCATGATGGCTGTGGCAACGAGGTAATGTCTCTTGTTTCTGTGCCTGCGTGCTACCGCGATGATATTTGATTTTCCTATAGGCAACAGATATTCAGGACCATTAATTAAATGGCCTTCAAGCAATATATCTTCTGCATGGCTTAAAACGGCTTGGGCATAAACCGGTATTACTGCCTGCCAGGTATAACCACGCGGATCGGCAAAGGGTTTTTTGAGGTTGAAGAAACCGGTATAATAAAATTCTGCTCCCATCACTCCAAGCACTTTCATCAGGGCCAGCCACTGTGCAGGTCTTATATTGCGGCTTTCATCATTGTCCCAGCCGGCAGCAACGAAGGGTGAGAACAGTCTGTCTCCGTATTCCAGTTCTGTATTTCGGCATTTTACAATCCAGTCTAAGCCGTGCCAGGGACCTTTCCATTTTTTCCAGTTGTCGGGCCAGCGTGGATAAAAATCGGGGGTGGCATAGTGCATGCCGCGGATGGGACTCGATAAGGTCCGCATGATATCGTAGCGATGCCTGAATTTGTTTTGTCCGTCTATGGAATAAACGGTGTATAGAGCATTTTCATTTCCTTTCACTTTGAGGATACTGTCCCGGTAGGCACGCTCCCATTCCATTCTTTTTAGTGCCTGGTATTGATCGGAGTTTTCAATTCCCCGCTTTTTCATGTCGCGTTTTACACGATCATTTTCTGCCATTTGTTCATCCTGGAAATGATGAAACACTTCTGCGTTTTCGCTGATAATGTTCAGCGGCCGTTGAAGGTATTGATGCAGCCGATTGAAATAAAATTGTTGTGTTCTGATATCGCATGAAATGTCTGATACCTCATTGGCGGGGTTCCACCTTTTATAAATTTTTTCTCTGACGTTTTCCATTACATACATGCTGTCTGCAAGGTCTTTTCTCGTAGCAAAGGCCCTCCTTGAGTTGCATGGCGGATCGTTCAGGTGCTGCGGTCGCACCTGTGCCCAAAAGCTGATGGCGGCACACTTCCAGTCGGGATGCATGTGTGCGAGTTTTATCCATTCGTTTTCAAATGTGCCCGGCTTTTGATATCTGTCATAGAGTGTTGTATTGGAGCTTATCAGCAGATAATAATTCCAATGGCTCACAAGCTCCTGCTGCAGTTTTACTGAATTTAAAACAGCTGTTTTTTCGGTAATGCCATCCTGGCCGTATCCTGAAAAATAAATAGGATCCATCCACAGAAAATTCGGCATTAAGGAAAAGCCTGTCTTAAACTGAGGTGACGGGAAGCGATGGAACTGCTCTTCAACGCTGATGGTATTTCTTGGATAACCCGGAGCATATTCCATGCTGTCGGGTTGTTCTGCTGCCGCCGGAGTTTCAGAGTAGTATTCCGATGGAAAAAGTAGTTTTTTAAAAGGTTCTCTGAGCATGTATGCTGCCGCAAGCAGCAGGATACCGGTCAGTGGAAGCAGAATGAATGTCTTTCTTTTTCCGGGCAGCATGATGGAACTATGGTTTGAGGCCATATTTCCTGCAATACTTCCGGTAGAGTTGTTCCTGTATGTTGTCCAGGCTCACCGGCATGCCACGCAGCCAGGCTCTTTTCACGCGACTCGATTTCATATCAAGGATATCTCCTTCAGTAAGCAGGATATTTGCATCTTTTCCAGGCTCAAGACTTCCGCATCTTTCTGCTATTCCCAAAATACCTGCGGCATGAAGGGTAATGGCTGATAGAGCCTCCTCTTTGCCAAGCCCGTGTGCGGCAGCTGTTCCGGCATTGTAACTCAGATTCCTGACCTGCCAGAAGCCGTCTACGCTGATGCAATAGGGGATGCCGGCCTGCTTCAGGATGGCAGGTGTTTTGAAGGGCTGGTCTATGTCTTCATCTTCTCTTGCAGGAAGGCTATGGCTGCGGCCAAGTATTACCGAGACTTTTTTCTCCCTGAGCAGGTCTGTGACCATCCAGGCATCCTTTGCTTCAACAAGAACTGGGGTGATATTGTATCCGGATATATAGTTAATACTGTTTACAATATCTTTTACATACGAAGCATGTATGAACAATTTCTTTTTCCCTGAAAAAACTTCACGCATGGCTTCGAAATGAGTGTTCGTCACTGCGGACTGTCCTGATTTACAGTATGACTGTGCATCTTTCATGAACTGTTCCAGAAGTCTCAAACGTTTTTCGTAGTTCTCTCTTTGCCTGTTCTCTGATTCTTCTCCGCTCAGATATACTCTTGAGCCGGGCCAGTTCATGTGTACGCCGATATCGGAAGCATAAACAGCATCTTCCCAGTTCCAGCCATCCATGCACATCACCGATGAGGTTCCGCTGATGATTCCTCCCTGCGGCACTGCTTCAATGAGCATGACGCCATTGCTTCTAACCGTAGGACTAACCTTGCTGTCGGTGTTATACGCAATCAGGGAACGTGTACCCGGATTAAAGTTGCCGACCTCATTGAAATCATTGGTGGCTCTTGCTGCTTCGATTTCGCTCAAGCCCATGATGGTATTGGCTGCGATGAGTCCGGGATAGATATGCATGCCTTTGCAGTCAATGGTGCTATCGGCTTTTCCCGCCACAGTTTCATCGTTTCCTGCATATACAATTTTGCCATCGCGCATGAGGAGAACTCCTGATGAAATTACCTTTCCGTTTCCAACGTGAATGTCTGCGCCACGAAAAAGGATGGAAGAAGGCTTACCGCTTGCCGGAGCGGGGTTTTGTGCATGCAGTGAAGAAAAGCAGCACAGAAGAAATATAAAGAGGTATTTACTGTTTTTCATAGGGCAGATGTTCATGATAAAGTTTTTCCATGTCGTTGCAATGCAGCAATCTGGGTACAGACATTCGGGGTTTGTTTTTTTCTCCGCTTTTGTCTTTCATCACAAGCTGAATAAGCCTGGCGCGGTCTTCTGCATTCTTTTTTCTTAGTTCAAGATCTTTCTCGAAGTCAAAATAACAGATACCGTCTACAAAGGTCTTTTCGACTTTGGCATACACAGACAAAGGATTATCCGACCATATCACAATGTCTGCATCCTTTCCTTCTTTTATGCTTCCTGTGCGCGCATCAATATGAAGCATGCGGGCAGGATTGATGGTTGACATTTTCAGAGCGTCCTCTTCCGACATTCCTCCGTAACGTATGCCTTTCGCAGCTTCTTGATTGAGTCTTCTTGCCATTTCTGCATCATCGGAGTTTACGGAGGTAAGTATGCCCATTCTGTGCATCAGGGATGCATTATGTGGAATGGCTTCCATTACCTCATATTT
>JBIIMV010000173.1:0-4409 GCA_044337805.1 Bacteroidia bacterium | reverse complement strand
GGGAATATTTTTTGTCTCTTGCCGAAGGTTTTTTTTTCTTTCCGCATCTAAAACAAAACACGATGAAAGAATTAGAACCCGATTTTTCCGTTTTTAGGTCCGGTGGCCCTGCACAGCCCCCGGGTTGGCTCGAAACCAGATTGATGGCGCGTGTGATGGCTTCCCGCTCGCAAACCTTTTCCGCAAATCCTGTCAGGTTATGGAGAAATCTTGCCCTCGCTGTACTGGTACTTCATCTTATCTCAGTCGGGATAGTATTATCTAATATTTCGGATAGTTCTACTAATTCAATAAATGATACGACAGGGCAGGCAACTGAATTTTTCGCTGCCAATACGTACTCTTATTCCTGGTAAAAAGATGAAAAATAACTTTTGGATCGCCTTGGCTTTTGTGTTGCTTTCAGCCAATATTCTGTTCCTGACTTTTTTCATCCTGAAAGATAAAAGACATCCGCACCCTCCACATGCCGGGTCCCATCATGAGCGGGAGATGACATCTTTGATTTCTGAACGACTGCATTTTGATGCTACGCAACGGAAGGCTCTAGAAGCTCTTAGTGGCAATCGCTCCGATCGTAAGCAAATCAGAGATAGTCTTGATGTACTTAAATTAAGTCTTTTCACCCAAAGTGCATCCGGCAAGATTGGTATGCATGAGCGTGACTCTCTATTGGTTGTTATTGGAAACCTTCATTGTCGTCTCGATTTACTTACGCTAAGGTATTTTGATCAGATAAAAAATATTTGCAGGAACGACGCGCAAAAACAGGATTTCGATGAGTTTATCGAAGAACTTGTTACAAAAACACTCCGCTTATATTTATAATACTTTTGACACAGGTAATTGGCGTGCCGGATTTTCGGTTCGATTAAATATCAGGTGGCCGGTTCAACCGGAATTGTCGTTCTCTGTAGACCGATTTACCGATAATACTGCAGGTGGCAATTATTTTCAAAGAAACATCACAACTACATTCACATGGAAACATTAAAGCAAAGCGCATTTTTCTTCTTCTTGCTTCTCAGCATTACGGGATGGTCTCAGAATTCCGAGACAGTTCAGCAAAAGGCGTATTCGGTAAGTTATCTGGCAGAATACAAACAAGATTATAACGCGGCCATTCAGGCAGTAAAGTCGGTTTATCAGGAAAACGCTTATGAGGATAACCTGCGACTCGGCTGGTTAAATTATTTGCTGGGCAATTTCTCTGCCTCCCAAACATATTACACCAAGGCGGTGAATCTTAAACCTGCCAGTGTTGAAGCAAGACTAGGTCTTATTAAACCCCTTTCCTCACTCGAGAGCTGGGATTTCGTATTAAAGCAATATCAGGAAATCCTGAAGCTTGATCCGGGAAGTTATGCTGCCAATTATTGGTCTGGCGTTATACATTACAACCGTAAACAATACGAGGTAGCAGTGAAATTTTTTGAAAAAATTGTTAACTATTACCCTTTTGATTACGATGCTGCGCACATGCTTGCCTGGAACTATTATTTCATGAGTAAGACCAATGAGGCGCGTATCATGTTTAACAAGGCGCTTCTGATAAGACCGGGCGATAGCAGCGCCATACAGGGACTAAGTCTCTTAAAGTAAGGTTCAGCTTTCAGGCTTGTGGGATGCTAATTTCTTTTTCTCCATGAGAGTCTTAAATTTGCCTCCGTGGGATCAACAAAAAAGACAGATTTTACAAGTCAGGTCAGGATATTCTGGATATTAACCCTCACGCCGCTGTTCCTGCTGGCGGGTTTTATAATTTACCTGGTCTTCTTTTCTGACCTTCCCTCTCTCGAGGAGCTGGAAAATCCCAAAAGCAACCTTGCTTCTGAAATTATTTCCGTCGACCGCAAGGTTATTGGCAAATATTACATCGAGAACCGCACGAATGTTAGCTTTCGCGATATTTCTCCTGTAGTGGTGAATGCGCTGATTGCCACTGAAGATGCCAGGTTCTACTCACACAGCGGGGTTGATATACGCGCCCTTGGCCGGTCTCTGTTTGGCGTTTTAACGGCTGATGAAGGTGCCGGAGGTGGTTCTACCATTACTCAGCAGCTTGCAAAAATGCTATTCCCCCGCACTCGCTTGAGTAAGCCTCAGCTGATGCTGCGTAAACTTAAAGAATGGATCATTGCTATCAGGCTCGAAAAGAATTATACCAAGGATGAGATACTGGCCATGTACCTCAACAAGTTTGACTTTATAAATAATGCTGTAGGCATAAAATCGGCGTCCCGGATTTACTTCAATCAGGACCCCAAAACTCTTAAAATTGAGCAGGCTGCCGTTTTGGTAGGAATGGCGAAAAATCCAACCTTGTTTAACCCTCTCAGGAAAAAACAAAATGCCCTCGAAAGAAGAAATGTCGTGCTTTATCAGATGATGAAGTATAAGTATCTGAGTGCCGCACAATATGATTCTCTTAAGCTACTGCCCCTAAAAACAGATTACCACCCCGAAGACCAAAACGAGGGACTTGCCACTTATTTCCGTGAATATCTGCGTGATTATATGAAGAAGTGGTGTAATGAGCATCCACGGCCTGATGGGAAAAAATACAATATCTACAAGGACGGTCTGCGTATTTACACTACCATTGATTCAAGGATGCAGACCTATGCAGAAGAAGCTGTCAAGGAATGGCTTGGAAAGGAGTTGCAGGAAAAATTTTTTAATCACTGGAAGGGCCGTAAAAATGCGCCTTTCTATAATCTGAGTGACCAGGAGGTTAAAGATTTGATGAAGGTATCAATGAAGCGCAGTGAACGCTACCGTGTCTTGAAAGAGCGCGGGCTGAGTGATGGGGAGATAGAACGTAACTTCAATCAAAAAACTGAAATGAAGCTGTTTTCATGGAAAGGGGTTATTGATACGGTGATGTCCCCCATGGATTCTATGCGTTATTCGAAATTTTTCCTGCAAACCGGCTTTGTCAGTATTGATCCCGGAAGTGGTGGTATTCGTGCCTGGGTTGGCGGAATCGATCATCGGTTTTTTAAGTACGACCATGTGAAACAGGGAAAACGCCAGGTGGGGTCAACATTTAAGCCCTTTGTTTATACCCTTGCCATGCAGGAGCAATGGTCGCCCTGTTACAGGGTGCCCAACATCCCGGTTACTTTTGAACTTCCTGAAGGTGGCACCTGGTCGCCACGTAACAGTGATGGGAAATACGGCGGTATGATGACACTCAAAAAGGCACTGGCACTTTCTGTGAACTCCGTGACTGCTTTTATCATGAAACAGTTTGGTCCGCAGGCGGTGGTTGACCTTGCTCATAAAATGGGTATCACCACCGAGCTCGAAGCAGTGCCTTCCTTGTGCCTGGGTACATGCGACCTGTCGGTATACGAGCTGGTGGGCGCCAATGCCACCTTTGCTAACATGGGCGTTTGGACAGAGCCAAATTTTATAACCCGCATAGAAGATAAAAATGGCAATGTGCTCGAGGAGTTTGTCCCCAGGAGGGTTGAGGCCATCAGCAAAGAGACAGCTTATCTGACCCTAAACCTCATGAAAGGAGTTGTAGACCATGGTACAGGAATCAGGCTGCGCTATAAATATGGCATCACGGCACCTGTGGCGGGTAAAACAGGTACCACTCAGAATAACAGCGATGGATGGTTTATTGGCATCACCCCTGAGCTTGTTTCTGGTGTCTGGGTGGGTTGTGAAGACCGCTCCGCGCATTTCCGTTCTACCGATCTCGGACAAGGTGCTTCAATGGCTCTGCCCATCTGGGGTCTATACATGAAAAAGGTGTATGAGGATAAGAAGCTGAATATCTCACAAAAGGATTTTGAAAAGCCTGAAGAACTGGATATCAAGGTAGAGCTCGATTGCAGCAAATACAACGAGGAAAAACAGATTGAAGAAGAAAGCACTGAGTTCGGGGAAGATTTCTGATTTTTTCTTATTTTTATAATATACAATTTACGGCATGACGGATTGCGGCTTTTGTCACTTATCTTTTATTCTTCTCTCTGTTGCTTCCGGAAACATCATGGCGGAACCGGATGGCGCCCCTGCATACAGTTTGCCTGTGCTGCAGGTTTTCGGATTGTTTTGTACGCTCGTCTTCTTTGTATCACGAAATCTTCTGGGCGGAATTATGGCTGCTCTAACGGGAATTTTGTCGGCATTCTGGATTCTTTCCCTGCTGGAAGATGGTCGGCCTGAAGGCAGCGGAATATGGGCATACCTGCTGTTGCTTCAATGGATTATCCTGATGCTGGCCGTAATACGTAAAAGACATCAGAAACGGTATCCCTGATAATCTTTATTGAATTCCTCATCGGGGATCGGGCTGTTAACTCTGAGTTTACTAACCGAATAGCTTTCATAAAAGCCTTTATCATCAAAGGCTGAGACATACAGGGGCAGCTTGGTCTCCCGGTCAATAT
>JBIIMV010000172.1:0-4418 GCA_044337805.1 Bacteroidia bacterium | reverse complement strand
TTCCGAAACCTGAATGGGAGTGTCGGAGGCAACCCTCAATTTAAATTCAAAAATATCCTGTGATTCTGCAGTTACACTTGGAGTCTCCACCACATTTGTGGAAGTTTCTTCTTCATCAGCTAATAGGTGCTGGGCTGATGACAAAAAAGAAATATTATCAAACTCCACTTCATTCGTATTGCTGACCTCTGCCGTCTTAATGGGCTCAGGATTTACTTCATTGGCAACAAGAGGCATGTTATTCACAACCGGAGAAGACGACTCAGGCTTTGAAATATCAGGAGTAGTAGCAGTTACCTCCGGCTTGTTTGCTGAAGGAGCGTCTAACACATGCACCTTTTTCTCAGGTCTGGACAAACTCTCAATTCCAAGGTCCTGATTGCTTCTGAAGCCGGTGGCAATAATGGTTACTTTCAAACTGTTACCAAGTCCTTCATCAATGCCATATCCCTGAATTACTTCTGCTGTCTGACCTGCAATCTCCTGAAGGTAGTCGGTAATCTCACTAAATTCATCCATGGTGGCCTCATTTTCTCCTGAGCCGCACGTTACATTCAGCAGAATATGCCTTGCGCCTTTGATATTGCTATCATTCAGTAAGGGAGAAGAAAGAGCTTCCTCCATTGCTTTTAGCGCCCTTCCTTCGCCGCTCGCACTGGCAGAGCCCATCAGGGCAACACCACTTTCCTTTAACACTGTTTCAATATCCGCAAAATCAGTATTGATGTGCAAGGTTGTAGTGATGATATCTGCTATTCCTTTGGCCGCAGTTGTGAGAATATCGTCTGCTCTGCCAAAAGCATTAGACATTTTCAAGTCACCATAAATCTCGCGAAGTTTGTCGTTACAGATTACCAGCAGGGTGTCCACATTTCGCTTCATTTCTTCAAGACCTGCATCTGCCTGACTCTTTCTCTTTTTTCCTTCAAAGAAAAAGGGAACTGTAACTATTCCTACAGTAAGAATCCCAAGCTCCTTAGCAGAAGCTGCAATCACAGGGGCTGCTCCAGTTCCGGTGCCACCGCCCATACCGGCAGTGATGAACACCATCTTGGTTCGTTTACCCAGAACATTGCGCACCTCTTCAATACTTTCAATGGCAGAATCTCTTCCTACCTCCGGAACAGAACCGGCACCAAGGCCTTCCGTGAGATGGCGACCAAGTGCAATTTTTGTTGGAACCGGACTCTTATCTAATGCCTGCTGATCAGTATTGCAAACAATAAAATCAACCCCTTTTATACCCTGTCGGTACATGTGGTCAACAGCATTGCAGCCTCCTCCCCCAACTCCAATTACTTTAATGATGGAATTGGTTTCTTTGGGCAAATCGAAATTGATGAATTGATGGTCTTCCATAACCTTTGGGTGTGTTGATTAATTATCCTCGTTGAGAAATTGTGTGGCTCTTTCTATGAGCTTTTCGAAAAAATTACCTTTTGTTTTCTTGCTGTGTGTCGTTACCGGAGGCTTTTCGGGCTCCTTCTCTTCAGTCTTTATCTCGGTTTCAGCATTGACCTCAGGAACGCTGTCGCGGTCATGTGTCTTCATAGCGCGAAGAACAAGCCCGACTCCGGTTGCGTAAACCGGACTTGTAACCTCTTCTGCGCCCTTGGCAAGGTGTTCATTGGGAAATCCGGTTCTTGTATCCATTCCCGTAACATATTCAAATAGCTGGGAAACATGCTTGAGCATAGCTCCACCTCCAGTTATTACAATGCCGGCAATGATTTTCTTTTCATATCCTGATGACCGTATTTCGTAAAATACATGTTCTATGATCTCCTCCATCCTTGCCTCAATGATATAGGCAAGGTTCTTCAAACTAATCTCCTTGGGTTCTCTTCCGCGAAGACCGGGAATTGAGACAATCTCGTTATCACTATTTTCTCTCGAAAGTGCTGATCCGAATTTAATTTTCAATAGTTCAGCCTGACTTTTAATAATGGTGCAGCCTTCCTTAATATCCTCGGTGATAATGTTACCTCCGAATGGAATAACCGCTGTGTGTCTGATAATAGAATCCTGAAAAATAGCAATGTCGGTGGTTCCTCCTCCAATATCAACCAAAACAACACCGGCTTCTTTTTCTTCCTGAGACAGCACCGCATCCGCAGATGCGAGTGGTTCAAGCGTAAGCTCACCAACCTCAAGCCCGGCCTTTTTTACACACTTTATCAGATTATTTATAGCACCGATGGCGCCGGTAATGATATGAAAGTTCGCCTCTAGTCTTCTTCCGCACATCCCAATAGGTTCACGAATACCCGACTCGCTGTCGACCATGTACTCCTGAGGAATTACATGGATAATTTCTTCACCGGGTAACATCGCAAGTTTATACATATCATCAATCAGCGCATCAATATCGCCCTGAGTAATCTCGGTATCGGCAAGATTTCTGGTTTTAATTCCGTGATGCTGTATGCTCTTGATGTGCTGTCCTGCAATACCAACATTTACACGGGTAATTTTATATCCCGTTTTGGCCTCTGCTTCCTCCAGTGCCGTTTTTATCGATTGTACCGTTTTATCAATATTTACCACCTGCCCGCGCGATACACCCACACTCTCGGTCTTTCCTAATCCAAGAATCTCTAGCTTGCCGTATTCGTTCTTACGACCAACCATTACCACAATTTTAGTGGTTCCTATGTCAAGACCTACATAAATAGTGTCTTGTTTTGATGTATGCATAATCAATCAGGTTTTCCCTGTTTCTTTTTTCCTTTTGTTGAGCGGTCTTTTACACCGGATATCTTTGTCGCCTTCTTTGCGGATTTATTTTGAATGCCCGAAGTCCCTGCTTTACCGGAAACTTTCTTTTTCTTCACCTCTCTTCTCTCCGATTCCTCCTTGTCTTCGTCCTTCTCACCGGGCTTTTTTTCTTCTGCAGCAGGCTTTAAATCTGCTTTTACCTCAGGCTTCTCCAACAATGTTTCAGTAATGCTGTCAGCCATTATCTGAATCTTCGTTTCTTCGGGTTCTGAACGTACTTTCTTGCCAGCCTGCTCAAACTCACCTGAAAGAGACGCCACAACCTGCCCCTTGTATTTCAGATTGATTACCGAATATTTATTCCATCCCACCTTGTTTAACCCTTCTCGGTAAAAAATCATTAGCTTATTCAGTTTCTCCCCGATATCTGAAAAATCCCCCAGTATCACACTATGCGCTCCTACCCTTGGAATTAGTTCCAGATTATCTCCAAGTATAACCTGATCTGTCAAAGCTTTCCAAAATTCGCTTGAATCAAGATAACTGGCAAGGCGATGTATGCCAATCAATGGCTTAATTTTCAACACCGAATCGTTAATATCTGCGCTGTCATAGTTTTTACCAATCAAATCAGAGGCCTCAAGCTTGGTCTGAAGAAAGAATACCGGCACTCTTGGTGAAAAGGCGGAGCTCCAGGGTATGATGAGCCCGCCCGCATCCATATAACAACTGTATCCGGTGGTATCCATCAAGCGCGCAATGGCACGCCTGGGGGTGACTTTTACATTCATGTTACCATCAAGATTCATCGATACATCAGCACTCTGAATATAAATCTGTCTGTGCAGCATCGACTCTATTAAATCAGTACGTACTGAACCAACAGACATTTGATCTAATCCCGGATTACTCTCTTTGATAAGATTTTGAATATCCTCCTGATTCAAAAACGGATCTCCCTCAGCATAATTCATCTCCACCTCAAGTGCACTGAATTTACGCTGCCCTTGCTCAATATTGGAAAAAGCCAGCAGCCCTAATAAGCCTAAAAAGCCTATGCTCAACAACACTTTTTTTATTATGATATTACGCTTCATGGCTTCTTTTGGCACTACGAATGATTTCGGGAACTATACGCTCAATATCACCGGCTCCCATAACGAGAAGTACTTCTGTATTCTCCCACTCCTCTCTGAAATCTTTAAAGTCGTGGTGATTTACCATAGCGTATGAGGCATGTTTCAGATTCTTTGCAATCATACTGCTGCTCACTCCTTCAATTGGCAATTCACGGGCCGGATAAATCTCCATCAGTAATAATCTGTCAAGCAAATCAAGACTCTGTGAAAATCCTTCGCAGAAATCCCGTGTCCTTGAATATAAGTGTGGTTGAAAAACACCGGTAATCTTCTTGCCCGGAAACATCGAACGGGCTGATGTCACTGCTGCATTTATCTCCTCAGGATGATGGGCATAATCATCAATTAACACTCTTCCTGCCTGCTCATAACAAATTTCAAACCTGCGCTTTACTCCCTTGAAACTGGCAAGCCCTTGACGCAGGGTTTCGGAATCAATTGCAAGTGTATGGCAAAGTGCAATTACCGCTAAAGCATTCTCCACATTATGTCGTCCCGGCATCAAAAGCTGAAACTCTCCCAATAACCCGCCCCTGAAATAACATGAAAAGACCTGATATT
>JBIIMV010000171.1:0-4419 GCA_044337805.1 Bacteroidia bacterium | reverse complement strand
AGAACTCCTTTGCCACCGGGAATGGAACAGGTGAATCTGATAAGGCCCATGGTGATGCCATGGGCCGCTTCGGCGTTGAATAGAAACAGCAGTGATCTGAGGATTTTATACACCTCTTATCGGATCATTAGTTTTTGTGTAGTGCTTTTGCCTTCTCCCTGCATCCTGATGAAGTATGCTCCTGCACTGATCTCTGAGCAATCCAGAAAAATGTTTCTTTCTCCTGCCGGCAACACACCATGATAAATTTCTTTTACCAGTCTTCCATCAATGTCGAATAAATCAACTTTGACATTCCCCCCGTTTCCGGTTGATACAGGAATCACCGTTATCGCATTTGCCGGGTTTGGATACGCAGGCTTGCTGAAGGAAATTTCCTTTGAGGCAATGCCTGTTGGTGAAGCAAGTACTTTGAAACTAAAATGTCCTTGCGGCGCAACGATTGGTCTGACCTGCTGCTTGCCGCTATTGGCATTGCCCTGTATGTAGTAAAAGATTTCAGTACCGGGGGCTTGGGCCGGAATAAAGGCTGAATATTGATCGGCTGTAATCTGATTCATGTTTAAGGTCTGGTAGTTTCCGCTCGCGGTATCGGTTGTATAAAAAAGCAGGGCCTGCTGAATTCCGCTTTTGTGTTTCACCAGTGCTTTTACTTCGTATGGATTTACACTGTCATAGGTGTCTCTCAACTCCTGATGTGAAATCAATAATGGATCGGCAACCCCAATCGAGTGTGTGATGCAGTGTATGGCTCCGCTTTGCGCAATAATATTGGTGCAATTGATGCCCTGAACACGGTATCCTGGGAGCGCATCCCTGAGTATGTTAAGTGCAGTATTGTCGTAGGAATGATTGTAAATTGGAACCAGTAAGGTTTTGTTGACGAAAACACTGTTGCTGTACGTCATATAGTCTCCACCGGAACTGGGCCACGATGGATTCGAGGTGCTACCCTGAAACGGTGCAGGAACACGAACAATTCTATAGGGTGTTCCAAAAACAGAGTTGTGGTTGTTAAGTACGTATTGAAGGTTGGCTTCAATCTGCGGCCCGTCTGATACTCCGGTTGGGTATTCCGCCCAAACCAGGGTCTCCTCATCGAGCAATTTCATGTGCATGTCAATATGGTGTATGCCGTCGTAAGGCAGGGTGGGCATCTTGATATAGTTCGAGATCCCCATGTAGTCTTTCATGATGCTGTCAATGTCTGCATTGCTTTTGACGGTTACGCCAAAGGTGTTTCCCGTGCCATTTTCGTCGCTCACGAGCTCACTTGAGAATGCGTTTCCAAAACCATCACTCATGTAATTCCCGCCTGTGTGCACCAGGTCTTCCGGAGCTTGTACGGTTTCAAAAATAGGTATCCCCTTGTAATTGGCTATTGCGCTTGGTGAGGTGTCGTCAAGCGGGCGGGGTCTGTTGTAAATCCAATCCACCAATACCAGCGAGTCTACATCGTTCAGATAAACAGGGTTTGCACCATAGTCGCGCATCCATATGGAATTGGAGGGCGTTATCAGAAACCGTATGTTGCTCAGCGGAATACCATTGTTCGTTAAATTTGTTCTTATCACGTTGCTGTCATTGCAGATGATCAAAACTTCACATTCCTCTCGTGCATACCTCACAATTTCTCTGAGCTCGAAGCTGAAGGTGGTGGTTGAACTCCAGCGTATCACAAGTGTCTGAATCTCCTCCCACTCGGCCATCGCGCGCTTGGGACCGGCAGGTGCCGCTGCAACACTTTTTGCTCCCGAAACAGGGAATCGGTAGCGGGGTAACATTTCGATTTCCTCATTGGTCAGCCCCTTGGGCAATTCTTTGTTTTGTGAAAATGACAGGACCGGTGCCAACAAACAAAGGAGAAATAATAGTCTCTTCATAGCTGAAATATTCGCTCACTAAATTACCAATTTACCTGATTTAATTTTTCAATTCGCCAAATTCGCAGTGTGAAAAAGCCTTTACTAATTGTTTTTCTTGTTTTGTTATCTGGTTTTCAGATGGCTCTTCATGCTGCCGATTCACTCAAGGTTATACGAAACAGACGGCTGATAACAGGCATTACCGGTGTCACCGTGTATTCGGGTACCATGTACTCCCTGAACCAATTCTGGTACAGTGATTTTCCAAGATCACCGATGCATAGTTTCAACGACAGCAGAGAGTGGCTTCAGATGGATAAGGCCGGACATTTTTTTACCTCCTGGTATCTTGGGGTTACCGGTATCAGGTCGGCCGATTGGATCAAGATGAAGGGCAATAAAGCTATTTGGCTGGGTGGCTCTCTGGGCCTGGTGTTTTTAACGGGAATTGAATTGCTGGATGGTACTTCCGCACAATGGGGATTTTCATGGACCGATGCTGCAGCGAATACCCTTGGGGCCGGATTCGCCATTTCACAACATTTACTTTGGAAAAAACAAAAACTGCTGCTGAAATTCAGTTACCGAAATAATGGTGAATCGGCTTTGCGTCCTCAGTTACTGGGTTCATCTATGCAGGAAAGATGGATAAAAGATTATAACGGTCAAACTTACTGGCTTTCTTTTAGTCCGGGTGCTTTCTTACCAGCCACACGGATTCCTCCCTGGTTATGTCTTTCACTTGGCTACAGTGCCAGTGGTATGCTGGGAGCAAATAACAACGAATGGGCAGGTTCTGCTTTAATAAGCTATGGTTCATTGAAACGGGAACGAGAGTGGTTTCTTTCTGCTGATATCGACTTGTCGGCGGTTCCATATCATGCACCCTGGTTCAGAACATTTACTACCTGGTTTAATTTTTTGAAGATTCCTTTCCCGGGAATAAATCTTGGAAACGGAGAGGTTTTCTGGCTTATTCCCTGATGCTGCTGCTTAACATATTTTAACGTCACATATTCTAGTGCTGACAAGGCTTTCGAATAAATTCGCACGTCGAATTTTTATGGAAACTGCTGCAATAGATATCCGTGAGTTGAATGAAAAAATTCAACGCGAAAGTGCATTCGTTGACCTCATTACCATGGAAATGGAAAAGGTCATTGTTGGTCAGAAATATATGACCGAAAGGCTTCTGATAGGCCTTCTTACCAATGGACATATTCTTCTTGAGGGTGTGCCCGGTCTGGCCAAAACGCTGGCAATTAAATCTCTGGCGTCTGCCATTCACGCTAAGTTTGGCAGGGTACAGTTTACTCCTGACCTCCTGCCGGCAGATTTGATCGGCACGCTGATTTATAATCAGAAAAAGGAGGAGTTTACCATTCGTAAAGGACCGGTTTTTGCAAATTTTATTCTTGCCGATGAAATCAACCGCGCCCCTGCCAAGGTGCAAAGTGCGCTACTTGAGGTGATGCAGGAAAAGCAGGTCACTATCGGCGATACCACCTTTCGTTTGCCTGAACCTTTCCTGGTACTCGCAACGCAAAATCCTGTAGAGCAGGAGGGAACCTACCCTCTGCCCGAGGCACAGGTTGACCGCTTCATGCTGAAGGTGGTGATGACCTATCCTTCCAGGGAAGAAGAAAGAAAAATTATTCGTCAAAACGTGGGCGGTGAGTCTGTGGAGATTCGTCCTGTCATTCAGCCGGAAGATATCCTTCGGGCCCGACAGCTGGTTAACCAGGTTTACATGGATGAGAAAATTGAAAAGTACATCGTCGACATTGTTTTCGCTACACGCTTTCCCGATGAATATCGCTTGTCTGCTCTCTCCGGAATGATTTCTTTCGGCGCATCCCCGCGTGCTTCCATTAGTCTTGCCATGGCAGCCAAGGCATACGCTTTCATTAAACGTCGTGGTTATGTGATCCCTGAAGATGTACGCGCCATGTGCCCTGATGTGCTGCGTCATCGTATAGGTCTTACCTATGAAGCAGAAGCAGAGAACATCACTACAGAGAAAATCATCACCGATATCCTCAATCAGGTTGAAGTGCCTTAATCGCTTCCAAAATGGAAACTTCTGAGGTCATCAGGCGGGTTAGAAAATTAGAGATTGTCTCGAGAGGCCTTACCAGGCAAATTTTCTCTGGAGAATATCACTCTGCCTTTAAGGGTAGGGGAATGGCTTTTGCTGAGGTTAGGGAATATCAGCCCGGCGATGAAATAAGAACCATCGACTGGAACGTCACAGCACGTCTTAATCACCCTTACGTTAAAGTATTTGAAGAGGAAAGAGAACTAACTGTTCTGCTCCTCATCGACATCAGTGGCTCGTCTGCTTTTGGTTCTTTGGCTTCAAGCAAAAGAGACCTGATGACTGAAATTGCTGCAGTGCTGGCTTTCTCTGCCATGCAGAATAATGACAAGGTAGGCGCTGTCCTTTTTACTGATCGTATTGAATTGTTTATCCCCCCGGGAAAAGGAAAATCTCATGTGCTGCGTATCATTCGTGATTTGGTAACATTTAAACCTCAAGGCAAAAAAACCGATC
>JBIIMV010000266.1:0-3446 GCA_044337805.1 Bacteroidia bacterium | reverse complement strand
AACGCAAAAGACGGTTACCTCATGGTGGCCCAATGCGCTCAACCTCGACATTCTGCATCAGCACGATCACAAGACCAATCCTTACGGAGAAGGTTTTAACTATCGTGAGGCATTCAGCAAACTGAATCTGGAAGAGGTAAAGAGCGACCTCAAGAAACTGATGACCGACAGTCAGGACTGGTGGCCCGCCGATTGGGGTCATTATGGCGGATTGATGATCCGTATGGCCTGGCATGCTGCCGGAACTTATCGTGTGGCCGATGGCCGAGGCGGTTCCAACACCGGAAACCTTCGTTTTGCGCCGCTAAACAGCTGGCCCGACAATACCAACCTCGACAAGGCGCGTCGTCTTTTGTGGCCGGTAAAAAAGAAATACGGGAATAGCCTTTCCTGGGCCGACCTGTTTATTCTTGCGGGCAACATGGCTTATGAATCCATGGGTTTTAAGACATTTGGATTTGCTGGTGGACGTGAAGACATCTGGCATCCTGAAAAGGATATTTTCTGGGGTGCTGAAAAGGAATGGCTGGGAAAATCCCGTTACACCAATCCTGCCGACAGTGAGTCGCTCGAAAACCCGCTCGCTGCTGTGCAGATGGGACTTATCTACGTGAACCCTGAAGGTGTTGACGGCAAGCCTGATCCGCTGCGTACGGCGCATGATGTGAGAACCACTTTCAAGCGTATGGCCATGAACGATGAGGAAACTGTTTCACTTGCTGCGGGCGGACACACCGTTGGCAAGGCGCACGGCAATGGTAATGCAGGTGCACTGGGGCCGAATCCTGAAGCGGCGGATGTTGAAACACAAGGCTTCGGCTGGATGAACCCCGGAGGTACCGGTCATGGCGAACATGCCGTCACCAGCGGTCTTGAAGGTGCATGGACCACCACACCCAACAAATGGAACCACACCTATTTTCATCTATTGCTCAACTACGAATGGGAACTGAAGAAGAGTCCTGCCGGTGCATGGCAGTGGGAGCCCATCAACATCAAAGAAGAAGACAAGCCATTTGATGCACATGTGTCGGGGCAGAGAAGAAATCCTATCATGACCGATGCCGACATGGCCATGAAAATGGATCCTGAATACAGGAAGATATCGGAGAAGTTTTACAAAGACCCCAAATATTTTGAAGAGGTATTTGCCAGAGCCTGGTTCAAGCTGACACACCGTGACCTTGGTCCGAAGAGCAGATACCTCGGTGCCGATGTACCGAAGGAAGACCTTATCTGGCAAGATCCGATTCCGACTGTAGACTATCACCTCAGCGATGCAGAAGTTGAAGAGCTTAAGAGCAAATTACTGGCGAGTGGTTTAACACGAACAGAGCTGATCAACACCGCCTGGGACAGTGCAAGAACCTATCGTTGTTCCGACTACCGCGGCGGGGCAAATGGATCACGTATCAGACTGGCGCCACAGAACAACTGGGAGGGCAATGAGCCCCAGCGTCTGCATAAAGTGTTGAACAAGCTGCAGGAGATACAATCAGGACTTGCAAAGAAGGTCAGCATTGCCGATCTGATTGTGTTAGGAGGAAGCGCAGCCATTGAACAGGCTGCTGCAGAAGGAGGCGTGAAGATAAAGGTACCATTCACCGCCGGCAGGGGAGATGCGAGTGAGCAGATGACCGACGCAGAATCATTTGCTGTTTTAGAACCCTTGCATGATGGTTTCAGAAATTGGTTGAAAAAAGATTATGCTGTAAAGCCTGAAGAGTTGTTGCTTGACAGGACCCAGCTCATGGGATTAACGGCTCCGGAGATGACAGTATTGATTGGCGGTATGCGTGTTCTGGGAACCAATCATGGTGGAACCGCAGCAGGAGTGTTTACAGAAAGAAAGGGAGTGCTGAGCAATGATTTCTTTGTGAACCTCACAGATATGCAATACAGCTGGAAGCCTGCAGGAGAGAACCTCTATTATCTCGTTAACCGCAAGACCAACGAGGTGAAGTATTCTGCCACCAGGGTAGATCTTGTATTCGGCTCCAACTCCATTCTTCGCGCATACGCTGAATTATATGCTCAAGACGACAACAAGGAAAAGTTTGTTAGAGACTTTGTTCATGCCTGGGTAAAAGTGATGAATGCAGACCGTTACGACCTGAAGAAATAAGTTCGTCAGCGGTACAAAACAACAGCCCGTGTTTCGATCGAAGCACGGGCTGTTTCATGATGATACACCGCTCAGATGAACCTTTTTCCGAATCTTTGGAATGCAGCTTCAGACAGGCTTTCCTGATGGTCGGGGTGAGCAATGCGAATAAGCAGTTCAGCCCTTTGCCTGAGATCTCGTCCGTATAGCGAGGCCACTCCAAATTCAGTGACCACATCATGCACATGCGCGCGGGTGGTCACCACGCCTGCTCCTGTCTTCAGCGAAGGCACGATGCGGCTTAATCCATTTCCTGTGGCAGAAGGCAAGGCGATGATCGGTTTGCCCCCTTCCGAGAGACTGGCACCACGAATGAAATCCATCTGTCCGCCTACCCCTGAGTACATCCTTGTTCCTATACTGTCTGCGCATACCTGTCCTGTTAAATCTATCTCTATTGCACTGTTGATGGCAACGGTTTTCGGGTTTTGTCTGATGATATTCGAATCGTTGACATAGCTGCAATCGAGCATGGCCACGAGCGGATTGTCGTGTACAAAGTCGTACAGCTTTTTTGTTCCCATCACAAAAGAAGATACAATCTTCTCACGGTGTTTCTTTTTGTACCTGCCCGTGATGACACCTTTTTCTACCAGCGGAAGGATGCCATCAGAAAACATTTCGGTGTGAATGCCGAGGTCTTTGTGATTTTCGAGACAACTTAATATGGCATTTGGAATTTCACCAATGCCCATTTGAAGAGCCGCCCGGTCTTCGATAAGCGCTGCTGTATGCCGGCCAATCGCCTTAGCCTTTTCTTCCATAGTACCATAATCAAATTCCGGCAGAGCGGCATGGCCCTCCACCAGGAAATCAATGTCACGAATATGAATCTGGGTATCACCATGAGTTCGGGGCATGAAGCGATTTACCTGAGCGATGATGATTTTTGCTGCGTCAATAGCTGCTTTCGTAGCATCCACAGAGACGCCGAGCGAGCAGAAACCGTGATCATCGGGCGGACTAACAGAGATGAGTGCGACATCGAGCGAGATAATACCACGTCGGAAGAGCAGAGGCACTTCAGAGAGGAAGACAGGAATATAGCTGGCACGTCCTTCTTCAACGGCCTTCCGCGTGTTGCTGCCGATGAAGAAACAATGGGTATGAAAGCTGTCGCGGTATTGTTCATCAGTATAGCCTGCATTGCCTTCAGTATGCAAGTGATAGATCTGAACATCTCTGAGCAGAGGCCCTCTTTTGATTAAAGCCTCCACCAGCAATTGCGGGCAGGCAGCTGCGGTTTGAATGTAGAGATGATGACCGTTCTGAACGGCTTCAA
>JBIIMV010000258.1:0-3525 GCA_044337805.1 Bacteroidia bacterium | reverse complement strand
TATTCAGTGCCGTTTTGTTTTATATAAAATTCAGCAATGCCCTTGCAGGACCGGCAACCATGTTACTGCTTCTGATATTAAGAGAGAGAAAAGATCTTAATCGGAACGAGTTAAAAAATGATGCATTCATTGTTCTTGCATTCATCTCCGGTGCCTTGCTTTGGCTGTTCATGCGCTTCGGAGACAGTCAGACCTTTTTTAGCTTTACGGGCAATTATGTCGATATTCTCAATAAAATGGCCCAATCAGGTTCTCACCATGGAGTGTCAGGAATTATGGAACGATACAGGATAAACCTGACAGAAAAATCAGAACTCATACTTGCACATTCATTTTCGATCATCATTGCCACCCTGTTATTCCGGTTCACAGGTAATGCAAAAAAAGGGAAAACCACCTTCATCGCCGCTGTAGTACTTTACATACTGCTTATTTCAATGGCACGCTCTCTGATATGGCCAATAGAGAAAATCACAGAAGACAGCATGATAAATATGTATCTGACATGCCTGACGCCGCTATTTATGGCAGGCATATTCAATACCATTCGGCTAAAAGATTACAGGGCGCTCTTCCTGTTGCTGTTGCCTGCGGGCGGAATGTTATGCGGTTCGGTTGGCACCAGCAATGCCCTTACAACACAATGGATTGTTTATCTGAACCTCATAGGCATTACCGCCTTTATGAGTCTGCGTTTCAATGAAAATGAAAAACCTTCATTTGCCTCAAACCTGTTACTCCCCATCACAGCCATCGGCATAATCATTCAGCTCTATGCCGGCTATTATTTACATCCATACCGTGTTCAAGGAAGCCTGGCCGAACAAACAGAAGAGATAATGAGCGGGCCACTCAAAGGACACTACGTAGAAAAAAACCTTGCTGATCTGATGAATGATTTACAAACAGGAATGAGGAAACACGGGTTACCAGAAACAGGAAGCGTGATCTATGCCAACTCACATGAAATAGGTCTTGTATATGCTTTGGGCGGCCTTATTCCTTCAGTAGCATGGAACACTCCGGATAATGGAAGCGAATCCTTACAACTGCTTAACAAATCAGACAAAGAGATAGAGGCGATTATCAGCAGTGACAAAGAGCCCATTTCTGCGGAGATGCTAAAAGAATTTTCAAGGCGCGGCATGCCATTTCCAGAGGCCTTCATCAAGGAAGGTGAATACCACTGTGATATTGCTGGATTTGAAAGAACCCTCACTCTCTATGTCAAGAGAGAAACTCCAACAAAAAGCTAAAAGTGAGTAAGAGGGAAAAGGCATACAGACAGTTGCATTTCTGAAACCATATTTACCTCATTGCAGAAGCATATAGTGCCAGATAGGCATCGGCAGCGTGATCCCAGCTAAATTGCCGGGCATATTGTTTACGCGCCTCACGGAGATCTTCGCGATCTTCAGCAAGCGATGTACGGACTCTTGCGGCCATTTCCGCGGGATTATCGCGCTCCCAGAAAAAAGCATGTCCACCGGTAATTTCCGGCAAGGCCGTGAGTGGGAAACAGAACACCGGCTTGCCGGCAGAAAAAGCCTCCAGCACGGGTAAACCAAAGCCCTCGGCAGTTGAAGGAAAAAACAATGCTTCGCAATGATGGTAGTACCACGCCTTATGCGCTTCAGTGAGCGAACCGGTGAAAAGAATTCTTTGCTCAAGGCCCAGACTGCGCACTGCGGCTTTCAGCTCCCTTGCGTAAGAACCTCCATCAGGACCCGCAACAATCCATTGATAATCGGGTAGAAGTTGCATCATGGGAATAATACTGTGAAGATTCTTCTTGCGCAGAAAGGCACCAACAGAGAAAAAGAATGGCTTAACAGGAAGAATATCCGGCATTGAGGGATGATGCAGGGGATTCAGACCATTGAGAATAACAGAAAAATTTTCACAGGATGCTGAAATAACGCGCGCCAGCTCAGATCTCGTAAAACGGGAAATACATACAACATGATCAAATCCTTTGAGAAAATGTCTGAATCGCCATATTTTATAATTTCTCTTAATGTAAGAATATTTATAAATAAAATTAATATCATGCACCGTTAGCACATTGCATACTCCGGGAATTTTCAAATCAGATTCCTGATGCAAATGGTGAACAAGGGCAATGTCTGACCTATAAGCGGCAAACTCACCGGGTCTGATACAGGAACCGTCTTGCCAAAGAGCTTCCTGCTTTTCAGGAATCAAAAAAAGCAGTGATAAATGATGATTGCGTCGGTGAAGTGCCCTTCCCAGTGCAAGCGAAAACTGCCCCAGCCCCGAAAATGGGTCGGCCATTTTCCGCAGATCAATCAATACTTTTGCCATGGCAGAGATCTTTGAGATAACGCTGCCTGTCGGCAATAGCGCCTGCTGAAACAAGAGCGATTTTCAACCCTGCCACTCCATCTTTGTAACCGCCCAAAAACACATAATCTCTGACAAAGCGAATACCCGGACCAAAGAGATGTTTAAACATGGAGTAGCGCTTGCCCTTTGATACAGCCTGTTTTGCCCACAAGCGGGAGAATTTATCCGTCTGACGTTTATGATCAAGCTCGGAAGCAAAACTAAAATGCAGACAATCTCCTTGCAGCCTTTTAATTTCATCGCCCGAACCATTGTCAGAAAGCAGTTGTTCGTGAATAATACCCTCCCAACGTGTGTGCCGTCGGTCGAAAAGCCTGAAT
Source organism: Bacteroidia bacterium (assembly GCA_044337805.1). Taxonomy (GTDB): domain Bacteria; phylum Bacteroidota; class Bacteroidia; order UBA4408; family UBA4408; genus JBEGML01. Next base: position 838 of record JBIIMV010000258.1, on the reverse strand, counting down.
TTAAAGTCGGGGTACCAGCCACCATGCCTAATCCATTTTCCGGCAAAAGAGGTAAGACGGTTAAACCCGGCCGGCACCGGTTGCTCCTTCCATGCCTTCAGAGAGGCACGCAGCTCAGCACTCAGAACCTCATCGGCATCGAGCGATAAAATCCAGTCGAAGGAAGCCAGACCATTGGCAAAATTTTTCTGTGCCGAATAGCCCTCCCACGGATGCTGGTAGAAACGAACATGCGGAAAAGACGAACATATCTGTGGTGTAGCATCAGAAGAGAAACTGTCAAGCACAACAATTTCATCAGCAACCTCCAGCACAGATTCTATGCAGTTCCTGATGTTTCTTTCCTCGTTGTAGGTGATGATGACCACCGATAGTGCACTCGCCATATTTCTTGTGTAAAAATAAGGTAAGCATGCACAATACGCAACAGCAGGATTTTTAAGACCATGAAAGTCTTACGCATGATGCCTTAAAAACAATTTTCAAAACCCTGTTCCGAGGGTTTCAGAAACTACCCGCAAGAATTCCTAATTTCGAATCTGCGTTATGCAGCTCTCCTCCCCATGAATCGTTTTACTGACCGTAGTCTGAGAGATATTCTATTTGTGGTTTTCGTGTTAAGCATCGTTACCAACGCACAATGTCTTGCACAAAGCAGCAAGAGCAAGGTGATGATCTGCCTTGATGGCCTCATCAGCAAAGAGAATCCCCACATCAGCGGTAGTGATGAACAAGTACTGGAAATAAAGAAGCTTCAATTTTATCTTGCCTGCAGCAAAAGAGAGATACCCGCAACAGCAGAATATCACCTCGTTAATCTCAGCGGCGGCTGCGACAC